>CAMJAZ010000076.1 GCA_946403735.1 uncultured Selenomonadales bacterium | reverse complement strand
CAAAACAAAAGCGCGTTTCCGATTCAGGATTTGCCCGTTACGAATTTTCCGTGCAAGATAACGGCGTAGGTATGACGGAAGATTTTATGCAGAAAATGTTCGACGCCTTTGAACGTGAAAGTACGTCGACGCAGACAGGTTATCTTGGTACGGGCTTAGGTCTTACCATTACTAAAAAATTGTTGAACATAATGGGCGGTTCAATTACCGTTGACAGTAAAAAGAATGAAGGCTCAACCTTTACCGTCAATTTGCCGCTTAAGCTGGTGCAGTCGAATAAAAAAGATGAACTGCCAGTTGTTCGCGAATACAAGGCAACGGGCAAGTACAGAATTTTGCTTGTTGAAGATATTGACGTTAATAGAATGTTGGCTGAAACGATTTTGACGGAGAGCGGCTTTTTAGTTGAATCAGTTCCCGACGGTTGCGACGCTGTCGAAGCGATAAAAAGTCGACCGCCGCGTTACTACGATTTAGTTTTAATGGATATACAAATGCCAGTTATGAACGGTTATGAAGCAACACGCGCTATTAGAGCGTTGGGGCGTGAAGATACAAATACTTTGCCGATTATCGCGTTGAGTGCAAATGCCCGCGAACAGGATAAACGAATGAGTATGGATAGCGGTATGGATTCGCACGTTGCTAAACCTTTCGACATTGCGCATTTAATTTCGACCGTCAACGACCATGTCACGAAGAAAATTTAGGGAGTAGAAATATACAATGAAACAATTTATTGTAGACGCATTTACAGAAAAAATTTTTAGTGGTAATCCTGCGGCAGTTTGCGTCGTAGAAAATTTTCCCAGTGATGAAGTTATGTTGAACATTGCGAAGGAAAATAATTTATCCGAAACTGCCTTTGTAGTTAAAGAAAAAAATTTTTATAGACTGCGCTGGTTTACTCCTGCAGGCGAAATTGATTTTTGCGGACACGCTACGCTTGCAACTTCCTTTGTAATTTTGACGCAGATTGAAAAAATTTCCGATTCAGTCACGTTTGAAACTTTAAGTGGAAAATTTTTTGTCACGAAGAAAAATGATTTATTTGAAATGAATTTTCCTGCGTACACGTACAAAAAAATTCCAGTAACGGATGAAATGGTTGACGCGATTGGCGAAAAAATTTTGGAGGCGTACTTAAGCCGCGATTTACTTTTGGTGCTTGAAGACGGCGAAAAGGTTAAAACTTTACAGCCGAACTTTGAAAAGCTGAAAAAACTTGAAGGCGTAGTTCAAGCAGTCACGGCTAAAAGTTCTGATAAAAATTTTGACTGCGTGTCAAGAGTTTTCGCGCCGAAATTAAAAATTGCTGAAGACCCCGTGACAGGTTCAACGCATTGCTTAATTGCGCCGTATTGGGCGGAAAAGTTGCAGAAAAAATTTTTGAAATGTTATCAAGCGTCCGAGCGTGGCGGAACTTTGCATTGTGAAATTGCGGACGATAGAGTAAAAATTTCTGGAAATGCAGTTTTGTTTGCACAATCCGAACTAAATATTTCTGTAGATGTAAAAAATTTTTAAAGTCAAGATTAAGGAATAGATAATGCAACTGAAAATTTTGGGCTTGAACTACAAAACCGCGCCTGTTGAGGTACGCGAAAAAATTTCACTCGACAAAGAATCAATTCGGCGTGGACTTGAAAATTTGGACGGCTACGACGAAATTGAAGAGGCAGTCATTTTATCGACGTGCAACCGTACTGAAATTTACGCTGTCACTTCCACAAACTGCGCGGCGAACATTAAAAATTTTATGAACGATTTAACTGGCGGCGGCGTTGAAAAATTCCTGTACGAATACGACGGCGAAAATTGTGTACGTCACCTTTTTAAAGTTGCGGCGAGTTTAGATTCACTGATTATCGGCGAAAGTCAAATTTTATCGCAAGTTAAAGAAGCTTATTCCATTGCAAAAAATGCTGGCGCTACAAGTACCGTACTCAATACGCTTTTCAATAAAGCTATTGCCGTCGGAAAGCTTGTCCGTACTGAAACGCGCATTGCCTATAGTTCCGTATCGATAAGTTCAGCCGCAGTCGACCTTGCCGCGAAAAAGTTGGGCGGTCTTAAAAATCGTAGTGCTTTAATCTTCGGCGCTGGCAAAATGGCTCAACTTACGGCACAACATTTAAAAGCACGTGACATTGAAAAAATTTTCGTAGCCAATCGCCATTACTCCCGCGCAGTTGAAATGGCTGAAAAGTTCAACGCGCAAGCCGTAGCGTGGGAAGATGCGATGACTGCCGCTGATAACGTCGATATAATAATCACTTCGACTGGTGCTCCGCATTACGTCGTTAAAACGTGGCAGACTCAACAGTTGATGACGCGCAGACAAGGGCGCGAAATTTTTTTTGTCGATATTGCCGTACCGCGTGACGTTGACCCTGACGTTGCCAAAATTAGCGGCGTCACTCTATACAACATTGATGACTTAGAATCCGTCGTCGAATCGCACATAAAATTTCGGCAGGAGGAGGCGAAGTCTGCGCGGAAAATTGTTGATGCTAACGTTGCCGCGATTATGGAACGGTTCAAGTATTTAAAATTTCGTCCGCTTATGGCTAATTTGTCACAACACGCTGAAAATATTCGTGCTAGGGAAGTTCGACGCGTGGCAAATAAACTTCCTAATCTTAGCGACGATGAAAGAAAGGTTATCGACCAAATGTCAAAAATGATTGTACGAAAACTTTTGCGAATGCCGATGATGAGGTTGAATGCGTCTGTTGGTACGAATGACGAAAAATTTTTTGCCGACGCAATGAAAGCGCTTTTACTGGAAAAATAAATTTTCGTGACGTAGTAAAATTTGCGGAAAATTTTCTTGGCGGCTATAATTTAAGGGCTTTTTATAAAATCTCACTTGGAAACATTTTTAAATTTTTTTATATTAACCTACTTTTTCTTTTGGCGCAAAAGAAAAAGTAGCAAAAAGAAAACATGTCCGCTGAAATCGCATCACGCGATTTGCGCGGACGGGCGCACGTCCTGTGCGCCCCACCTTTTCCTACGTTGACTTTTAAAAACACGCTCTAAAAATTTTAGCAAAGGACGTGACATTATTGGTAACAGTTCTTGACAATCCGATAATCGCCCATAAGTTAGCGCAAATTCGCGATAAGCGTACACCATCAGGAATTTTCCGCCAAATCGTCGAAGAAATTGCAATGCTTATGGTTTATGAAGTCGGGCGCGAATTTGAATCGTACGAAGTAGAAATCGAAACGCCGTTGACTTCCTGCCGCGTAAAAATTTTGAATGAAGAAAATTTTGTCGTCGTACCGATACTACGCGCAGGTTTAGGAATGGCAAGCGGCGTATTAAAAATTTTACCTAATGCGTCAGTTGGACACATTGGACTTTATCGCGACGAAAAAACTTTTCAGCCTGTCGAATATTATAGTAAAATGCCGTCGAATCTCGGTGAAAAAATTTTGTTGGTAACAGACCCAATGTTAGCGACGGGCGGAAGTGCTGTTGACGCTTTGCAAATGCTTAAAGATAAAGGCGCACAAAAAATTTTTTTTATGTGCATTATAGCCGCGCCACAAGGTATTGCAAAAATTTCTGCCGCTCATCCTGACGTACCGATTTATACTGCGGCAGTTGACGACGGCTTAAACGAAAATTGTTACATACTGCCTGGATTAGGCGACGCTGGCGACAGAATTTTTTCTACTTTGTAAATTTATAATTACGCATTACGAATTACTCATTAATAAAGGGAGGACTAACTTTGCCGAAGAAAAAAAATCTTAGGAAAGTAATAGTAATAGGTTCAGGACCAATCATAATTGGACAGGCGGCGGAGTTTGACTACGCAGGGTCTCAAGCTTGCCGCGCATTGAAAGAGGAAGGCTTGGAAGTCGTACTCGTCAATTCAAATCCTGCAACGATTATGACCGATACGAACATTGCAGACAGGGTTTACATTGAGCCGTTGACGCTGGAATTTTTAACGGCAATTATTGAAAAGGAACGTCCCGAAGGTTTACTGGCAACGTTGGGCGGTCAAGCTGGTTTAAATCTTGCCGTAAAACTTTCTGAAAGCGGCGTACTTGAAAAAAATAACGTCGAACTTTTAGGCACGTCTTTAACCGCAATTAAAAAAGCTGAAGACCGCGAACTTTTCAAGGAAACAATGACTGAAATCGGTGAGCCGATACCTGAATCAACAATCGTCGAAGATATTCATAGCGCCGTTGACTTCGCTAAACAAATCGGTTACCCGCTTATCGTTCGTCCTGCTTATACGTTGGGCGGAACTGGCGGCGGCATTGCTGAAAATGAAGAAGAACTTGTAGAAATTGTAATTCGTGGCTTGAAATATTCAATGATTGGACAAGTGCTGATTGAACGTAGCGTTGCTGGCTGGAAAGAAATTGAATATGAAGTTATGCGCGACGCTAATGACAACTGCATAACCGTTTGTAATATGGAAAATTTCGACCCAGTCGGCGTACATACTGGTGATTCAATCGTCATTGCGCCTAGCCAAACTTTGACCGATACTGAATACCAACTTTTACGTTCAGCAAGTTTGAAAATTATTCGTGCACTTGGCATTGAAGGCGGTTGCAACGTACAATTTGCGCTTGACCCCAACAGTCAAAACTACTACGTCATTGAAGTTAATCCCCGCGTCAGTCGTTCATCTGCGCTGGCGTCGAAAGCGACAGGTTATCCCATTGCGAAGGTTAGCTCAAAAATTGCGATTGGCTACACGCTTGACGA
Organism: uncultured Selenomonadales bacterium; assembly: GCA_946403735.1. Classification (GTDB taxonomy): domain Bacteria; phylum Bacillota; class Negativicutes; order Selenomonadales; family Selenomonadaceae; genus Quinella. The sequence goes on along the minus strand of CAMJAZ010000076.1, from coordinate 2,457 downwards.
AATTACTAACGCCGTCACGCATAAAACGAAAGCTTGTTTTGAACCTGCACTTGACTACTGCGTCATAAAAATTCCGCGTTTCCCATTCGACAAATTTGTTTACGCGGATAAAACATTAGGTACGCAGATGAAGGCGACGGGCGAAGTTATGAGTATCGACCGTACCTTTGAAGGCGCACTCCTTAAAGCTATTCGCAGTTTGGAAATTGGTGTACATCGTCTGCACTTTGAACAGCTGAATGAATGGGACAACGATAAAATTAAAAAGCGCCTTAGCCGCGTTGACGACGAAAGAATTTTTGTCATTGCGGAGGCACTGCGCCGTAACATTGCGACGGTTGATGAAATTTACAACATCACAAAGGTTGATAAATGGTTCATCAACAAGATTAAAAAGATTGCTGAATTTGAAGTCAAACTTAGCAAGGAAGATTTAAATTTACGTAACCTTCGCGCCGCTAAAGATTTAGGACTTTGCGATAAATCCATTGCCGAGTTGACGAAACGTACTGAAAAGGAAGTTCGCGAACTGCGCTTTAAAAATAAAATTTTCCCGTACTACAAAATGGTTGACACCTGCGCGGCAGAATTTGAGGCAGTCACGCCTTACTACTATTCAACTTTCCGCGCAGAAGAAGATGAAGTGGAAATTAGCGGCAGGCGTAAAGTTATCGTCTTAGGTTCTGGACCTATTCGCATTGGACAAGGCGTCGAATTTGACTATTGCTCCGTCCATTCAGTTTGGGCGCTCCGTGAAATGGGGCTTGAAGCTATCATCATCAACAACAATCCTGAAACTGTTTCGACAGACTTTGACATTTCCGACAGACTTTATTTCGAGCCGCTGACTACGGAAGACGTTTTGAACATTATCGAAAAGGAAAAGCCTGAAGGCGTTATCGTACAATTTGGCGGACAAACGGCGATAAATCTTGCCGCAAGTTTACACGACGCTGGCGTTAAAGTTTTCGGAACTTCGGTTGATGACATTGACCGCGCAGAAGATCGCGAACGTTTCGACGAAGTTTTAACAGAAGTCGGCATTCCGCGTCCAAAAGGAATTAGCGTAACGAATCTTAACGACGCTATTAAAGGCGCGGCTGAAATTGGCTATCCAGTTATGGTACGTCCCAGCTACGTTTTAGGCGGACGCGCTATGGAAATTGTTTACACTGAAACTGAATTGCGCGATTACATGAGCCGCGCAGTTAAAGTGACGCCTGACCACCCTGTACTTGTCGACCGCTACGTACAAGGGACGGAAGTTGAAGTTGACGCGATAGCTGACGACGTTGATGTTGTGATACCTGGCATTATGGAACACGTCGAACGCGCAGGAGTTCATAGCGGTGATAGCATTGCCGTTTATCCGCCACAAACTTTAACGTCAAAAATTATTTATATGATTACAGACTACACGAAAAGGTTAGCGCTTGCCCTTCACGTAAAAGGCTTGCTGAATATTCAGTACGTGGTAGCTGACGGCGTCGTCTACGTCATTGAAGTTAATCCGCGTTCAAGCCGTACAGTTCCATTCCTTAGCAAAGTTACAAATATTAAAATGGTCAACGTTGCCACTCAAGCCGCGCTTGGCAAAACTTTGAAGGCGCAGGGCTTTTATAGTGGACTTGTTGAGCCTAAAGCTTACGTTGCAGTTAAAGCGCCAGTATTTTCATTTGCGAAGATGCAGGACGTTGATATTTCGCTTGGACCTGAAATGAAATCGACAGGCGAAGTTATGGGCATTGATTATCACTACGCGCGGGCGCTGTACAAGGCGATAACTGGCGCGGGTATGAACATTCCGATTGAAGGTTGCATTCTGTTTACCGTTGCCGATAAAGACAAAGAGGAAGTTAAACAGTTAGCGCGGGCATTTTACGATTTAGGATTTAAAATTGCGGCGACAGAAGGAACTGCTAAGGCATTGCAGAAAATTGGCATTGACGCGGAAGTTGTCGGCAAAGTTCATCAACGTAGCGTTGACATTATCCAGCGCATTAAGAATAGCAAAATTCATCTTGTCGTAAACACTCAAGCTCCCGGCAAACATATTATGCGCGACGGTTTCAGAATCAGACGCGCGACGGTTGAACACGGTATCCCTTGCCTTACTAGTTTAGATACAGCATGGGAAGTTTTGCGTATGTTGACTTTTATGAGAGATAGGCGGCTTGTCTATTCGCTTGCCATTCAAGATTATGTAGGCGGCGGCGATGCGCTTAGCTAATTAAGAATTAAGAATGTAGAATGTAGAATGAAGGTGGCTATATGAATCCTTCAAAAGTACTGTTAAACGCGATAGAAAATCAGCGTTGGTTTTTCTTTAAGAATAAGCCGAAAATTATTTTTGATAAATACAATGGCTATATTTGGGCTAATCCAAATTATTTTCCCTACAAAAAATCTGACGGCGACGACAAATATAATTCTGGCGAAGTTGAAAGTTTAATTCAA
>CAMJAZ010000075.1 GCA_946403735.1 uncultured Selenomonadales bacterium | reverse complement strand
ACTTTGCGGAACGGGTCACGTTGTCTATACAATGTTCCCAATCATTTATGATATTGCAATTAAACAAGGTATTCGACCTGAACGACCTATGGCGGTATCTTCCGTCGCGTCGCAAATGGGTATCTGCGCATCGCCTGTTTCAGTTGCAATCGTGTCAATCGTCGGTTTTATGGCGGCGGCTGGTCACAACTACACCGTCTTACAAATTTTAGCGGTATCAATTCCCGCAACTGGTTTAGGCGTACTTTTCGCGGCACTTTGGAGTTACAGACGCGGTAAAGATTTAGATAAAGACCCTGACTTTCAAGAATTTATCAAAGACCCCGCCAATAAAGAGTACGTCTACGGTGACGCTGAATCACTTCAAGGCAAACAGTTGCCCGCAAGTTATTTTCACGCAATGTACATTTTCTTCATTGGAATTTTAGTTATTGCATTGCTCGGTAACTTCTCTGATTTACTGCCGCACTTCCCAAACGCTAAAGGCGAAATGAAAGCTATTTCAATGACGGCTGTTATTCAAATGGTAATGCTTTTAGTCGCGGCTGTAATTTTGTTCGTCTGCAAAGTTAAAGCTAAAGACGTTGGCAACAGTCAAGTTTTCAAATCTGGTATCGTCGCGCTTGTTTCAGTTTACGGCGTCGCTTGGATGGCAAATACATATTTTTCGGCGCATATGTCAATCCTTAGCGAATTTTTGAAAGAGGCAGTCGGAACTTATCCTTGGGCATTTGCGCTTATCGCCTTTTTCACGTCGAAGTTAGTTAATTCGCAAGCGGCGGCTATCGCGATTGTATTTCCACTCGGACTTCAAGCTGGAATGGATCCAGTAATTTTAATGTCATTCATCAGCGCGTGTTACGGTTACTTCTTCCTGCCAACTTACCCGTCAGACCTTGCTTGTATCGGTTTTGACCGTTCAGGTACAACGAAAATCGGCAAATACATTTTGAATCACAGCTTTATGATTCCTGGACTTATCGGCGTTATCAGCGGTTGTTGCGTTGGATTCGTAATGGCACACATTGTTCTTTAAAATTATTTGAACATTAAAATTTAAAGCGTAAATAATTTTTTAGTCTCTTTCAATTTGAAAGGGATTTTTTTATTGCGAAAATTACAATTAATTCTTGCAAAATCTTAACGCTTAAAATAAAATTGACGCGATAGGAGGTCATAATTTGGACGGAAAATTTTACGGCGTAGGTGTTGGACCAGGCGACCCTGAACTTTTGACAGTTAAAGCTGTCAACGCGATTAAAAATGCTGACGTTATCATTGCGCCGAAGACCGAAAAAAAAGACGGTAGCGTTGCATTGACAATCGCTGAACCGTACATTTTAGACGCAGAAATTATTTTTCAAACTTTTCCTATGGTAAAAAATTTTGACGAGTCGAAAGAAATTTTTGTGCAGAATACCAATCAGATTTTAGATTTTCTTCACGCTGGAAAAAATGTTGTCTTCCTTACTTTAGGCGATCCGATGTTTTTCAGCACGTACATTTACATTTTCGACTTTCTGAAAAATTCTGGTGCGCAAATTGAAACGATAGCTGGAGTTCCCGCATTTCTAGCGATTGCAAGTCATATTGGCAGACCGCCTGCTTACGGCAACGATATTGTGACGATTATTCCTGCTACTGCGCCGAAAGATAAAATTGCCGACGCGCTGAAAGTTTCAGACTCAACTGTTTTGATGAAGGTTTACAAAAATTTTAGTGAAATTGTCGACCTGCTTGACGCTGAAAATATGCTCGATGATGCGGTACTTGTCAGCAGGTGCGGGCTTGATGACGAAAAAATTTTTAACAATGTCCGCGCCCACCGCAATGAAACGCTCAACTATCTTTCGACGATTTTAACTAGACGCGCCAAGATTGAAGATTGAAAGTTCAAGTTCACCATTTAAAATATTTTCGCCGCTTTCCAATGAAATATTTTCCAACGTAGCTAGACGACTGCCGTTAAGAATTTCGCGCAGAAAGTTTAGCGTTGAAAAATAATCCGCCGCAATGTTCAAGCGAATGTTTTGGCGGAAAATTTTCTTGTCCTCAACTTTTTCGTCGACAGTTTCAAGTTCGCCAATCTGTACGGAATTTATGAGGACATTATTTTTTTCAGCGATTCTGTAAATTTCAGCAACGAAAATATCTTGCGCGGGTGTGGCAGGTAAAAATTTTTGCGCCTCGTACAAACGCTTTTCAGTTAGCGCAGAAAATTTTTCAAGTTCACCGTGGCGCCTTTTGAATTCGTTTAAATTTTTTTCTACGGCTTGAAGGCGTCGCGTTTCCATTTGCAAAGATGAAATTTCACTCTGCAACGGCGAATATATCAGCAGTAAGAAAAAAATTGTTACGACTAAACAAACGGCGATTGTCACTGCTGGAAACATTTTTTGACGCATTGGAATTTCTCCACAACTTTAAATTTTATTTTTATGCCGTCTGTAAAGGTAAATTGCAATGACAACTAAAATTGCAATTACTACGATAATGCTAGCTTCGTGACCAATTTCCAAAAGTTTTTTCCAATTTTCGCCAAATAAAATTCCCAAGTACAAAATTAGTGCCGTCCAAGGCAATGAACCTGCGAATGTGTAAAATAAAAACGCTTTAAAGTTGACGCGGGCAAATCCTGCTGGCAGTGAAATAAATGTGCGGACGACTGGCAACATTCGACTGAAAAAAACTGCGCGGATGCCGTACTTGTCAAACCAACGTTGCGCCAAGTCGACGTGAGATTTTTTTATCAAAAAATATTTTCCGTACTTGTCAACAAATTTTCTGCCGCCGTAACTTCCAACTAAATAAGCGAAAATTGAACCGACCATGCCACCGATCATTCCAGCAATCATTGCGCCCGTGAAAGTCATTTGGTCAGCAAAAACTAAATATCCTGCGAAACCTAAAATTAATTCGCTCGGAATCGGTATGCAGGCATTTTCCATTGCCATTAAAAGCGCAACGGCAAAGTAACCGTAAACGGCGATAAAATCCAAAAAACTTTGATAAACCTGTTCCATAATCTACCCCTTTAAAATATTTTTGAAAACGTCGCGCGAAGTTGTATCTTCCGCGATTTTTACATTGTAGCCAAGATTTTCACATTCAGCATTCAACTTTTCAGCCAGTACGTGGACGACTGGAAATTCTGTAGCGAAGTGTCCAGCGTCGACGACGTGAATTTTATTTTCAACGGCACTTTGCGCCTCGTGGTATTTTACGTCGCCAGTAACGAAAGCTTGAGCGCCTAAAAATTTTGCCTTGCTGATAAATTCACTGCCAGCGCCGCCGCAAATTCCAACTTTTTCAATCTCAAAATTTCCCGCGTCAATCAATCGTACCGCGTCAACGTTTAAAACTTTTGCAACGTGTTTAGCAAAATTTTCAGCGTCCATTTTATTCGGCAAGTAACCAATTCGACCGAGTGAAAATTCTTCACCGAAAGGTTTCACGTCGATAAGCCCAATTTTTTCCGCCAAAACGTCATTGACGCCGCCTTCCACCGAATCTAAATTTGTATGCGCGGCGAAAACTGCAACGTCATTTTTTATCAGCGTTTCAATTTTTTTACCCAGCGGCAAGTCAGTACGAAAATTTTTAACTGCGCGGAAAATTACGGGGTGATGTGCTATAATCAAGTTCGCGCCAAAGTCAACGGCATTTTGTACGGTTTCTTCGGTTACGTCAAGGCAGACGAAAATTTTTTCAGCTTCCGCAGAAAAACTTCCGACTAAAAGTCCAGGGTTGTCCCATTCTTCGGCAAGTTGACGCGGCGCAATTCGATTCATAATTTCAGTTATGTTTTGAACTTTAACTTTTTTCATAAAAAATCCTTTCAAAATTTTGGAGTGAATGAAATGAAAATATTAACGGTTGACGTTGGCGGAACTTTCATAAAGTACGCCGTAATGGATGAGCAAGTAAACTTTTTTCAGCGCGGAAAAATTCCTACGCCGCTTGACAGTCGACAAAATTTTTTCAACGCAATAAAAAAAATTTACGAAAATTTTTCAGTTGAAGGAATTGCAATTTCAATGCCTGGCGTGATTGATTCTGCGCGTGGAATTTGCGTAAAAAGTTCCGCGTTGAGTTTTAACAACGATTGTAATATTATCTATGAACTTGGAAAAATTTGCAAGTGTCAAGTTACGATTGAAAATGACGCTACCTGCGCGGCGTTGGCTGAATCAAAATTTGGCGCGTTGGCTGACGTTGACGACGGCTTTGTAATTGTTTTCGGTACGATGATAGGCGGCGCGTTCATAAAAAATCATGAAGTTCACAAAGGCGCTAACAATTCAGCTGGCGAAATTTCTTTTCTCCGCGCAGGTCACAATCAAAAAATTTTCAGCGATTTTTGCAGTGTTCCAGCACTTTTAAAAAATTACGCGCAGATTAAAAATTTGTCAACAGAAAATGTTACTGGCGAAAAATTTTTTCAAGCCGTAAGTGCAAATGAAGTTGACGCGATAACTTGCCTTGATAAATTTACGCGGCGAATTGCCGAAAAAATTTTCAACATTCAGCTGATTGTTGACGTGCAAAAATTTGCGATTGGTGGCGGCATAAGTGCGCAGGAAATTTTCATTGAATCAATTCGTGACAATCTTAAAAAAGTTTACGCTGAATCGCCGATTGAGTTTAACTGCGTCGAAGTTGTACCGTGCAAATTTTTGAATGACGCAAATTTAATTGGCGCGTTAGCCAATTACCTGCAGAAAATTTTTTAGCAAGATTTTTTATACTGTGCTAGAATAGTTAGTAGTTAGGTGGTGTTGAATAATTATTTTTTTGTTAAACTTCTTTTCTTTTGGCGCAAAAGAAAAGAAGCAAAAGAAAACATGTCCGCAGAAATCGCATCCGGCGATTTGTGCGGACGGGCGCGCGTCCTTGCGCGCCCCTGTTATTGCAAAGGTTTCAAAACTTTTTGCGTATTCAATTTTTACTTTTTACTATTATTCAACACGATCTAGTAGTTTTATCCTAAAAGCTGAAACCTAAAATGGAGGCAAATTTTTTTATGGCAGAAAATATTTCTAAAGTGTATGAGCCACAAAATTTTGAAAAGGAAATTTACGCGAAGTGGGAGGCTGATAAAAATTTCCATACGACGGCAGATGCGGCAGGCGAGCCTTATAGTATCGTCATTCCGCCGCCAAATGTTACTGGTCAACTTCATATGGGACATGCGCTTGATGAAACGTTGCAAGATATTTTGATTCGCTATCACCGTATGCGCGGCTTTAATACTTTGTGGATGCCTGGATGTGACCACGCGGGAATTGCTACTCAAGCTAAGGTTGAAGAATCTTTACGTGAGGAAGGCACTAACCGCTACGAACTTGGACGCGAAAAATTTTTACAGCGCGTCTGGCAGTGGAAGGAAAAATACGGTAGCCGCATTATGTACCAACTTCGTACACTGGGCGCTAGTTGCGATTGGGATCGCGAACGTTTCACAATGGACGAAGGTTGTTCAGCCGCCGTCAAAAAAGTTTTCATCACGCTTTACAACGAAGGCTTGATTTATCGCGGCAACAGAATCACGAATTGGTGTCCAAATTGCAATACGGCGCTTTCAGATATTGAAGTTGACCACGTAACCGAGCAAGGGCATTTGTGGCACATTCGCTACAAGTTCAAGGACAGCGACGACTTTATAGAAATTGCAACGACGCGACCCGAAACAATGTTGGGCGATACTGGCGTTGCAGTTCACCCTGACGACGAACGCTATAAAAAATTTATCGGACGTACTTTAATTTTGCCGATTGTCAACCGTGAAATTCCGCTCTTCGCTGATGAATACGTCGATAAAGATTTTGGAACTGGCGCTGTTAAAGTTACTCCTGCGCACGATCCAAACGATTTTGAAATGGGCTTGCGTCACAATCTCCCGCAAGTTAAAGTTATCAACAATAACGGTACAATGGCTGACGGCTTAGGTAAATATTCTAATCTTGACCGCTACGAATGCAGAAAAATTCTTGTCGAAGATTTAAAGGCGGCTGGTTACTTAGTTTCTGTTGAAAATCATGAACACGCCGTTGGGCATTGTTCGCGTTGCAATACGACGGTTGAACCGCTTGTAAGTGACCAATGGTTTGTCAAAATGGAAAGTCTTGCTAAACCTGCGATTGACGCCGTTAAAACTGGACGCTTAAAATTTGTTCCCGAACGTTTCACGAAAATTTATATTAATTGGCTTGAAAATATTCGTGACTGGTGCATAAGCCGTCAACTTTGGTGGGGACATAGAATCCCCGCGTGGTACTGCGACGATTGCGGCGAAATGACGGTTGCTGAAAGTGTTGATGAATGTCCGCATTGTCACGGAAAAAATTTGCGGCAGGACGAAGATGTTTTAGATACTTGGTTCAGTTCGGCGTTATGGCCCTTCTCAACAATGGGCTATCCAAATGAAACGGCTGAGCTTAAAAAATTTTATCCAACGTCAACGCTCGTCACGGGCTACGATATAATTTTCTTCTGGGTATCGCGAATGGTAATGATGGGCTTGAAATTTCAAGGCGACGTACCTTTCAAAACAGTTTTCATTCATGGGCTTGTACGTGACGAACTTGGGCGCAAAATGTCAAAATCTCTCGGCAACGGCATTGACCCTGTTGAAGTCATTGACAAATACGGCGCTGACTCCTTACGGTTTATGTTGGTGACTGGCAACACGCCTGGCAACGATTTAAGATTTTCATGGAGCCGCGTTGAATCTGCGCGGAATTTTGCAAATAAAATTTGGAATGCGTCAAGATTTTTGCTGATGAATCTTGAAAACTTCGACGCGAACTTTAAACCTGCGGACGAAGATTTAACGCTTGCTGATAGGTGGATAATTTCGCGGCTGAATCGTACAGCTAAAGGCGTGACTGAAAATCTTGATAAGTTTGAACTTGGTGAAGCGGCGCGGCTTATGTATGAATTTATTTGGTCGGAATTTTGCGATTGGTACATTGAATTGACGAAGGCGCGTTTGTACGGTGAAGACGTGAAAGCAAAGTCAACGGCTTTGTTTGTTCTTAATGACGTGTTGGAAAAATCTTTGCGACTTTTGCATCCTTTTATGCCGTTTTTAACTGAAATTATTCGTCAAAAACTTCCCAACGTCGAAGGTAGCATAATGCTTGCCGATTGGTACGACGGCGGCGCGGTTGATGAAAATGTTGAAACCGAAATGAATTT
>CAMJAZ010000074.1 GCA_946403735.1 uncultured Selenomonadales bacterium | reverse complement strand
ATAAGCGAACGATTATCGCACTCTTTTTGCTAACGTCGACAAGCAAGTTTATATTCACTCCAGTCATAGAAAAACATTGTTCAACCAAGCAATAGTCAGATAATTAAGCCACTCAAGAATAAGTCTCAATCTAATTGATAAGTCATAGGTATTTTGTGCTGGATGGCTACGATATGAATTTAAGGCTTCCTTGATGAAAACGCATTCGCCACCAGCTTTAAACAAATTCAGCCAAGTTCCAATATCACCATAAGCAACATCTTTTACGCCACAAAAAACGCCAATATCGAACATTTTTTCCCCTGTCAATGGATTGAACGTCAAAAGATTTTCTTTTCGTATTAAACAAGTTGAAAGTTCCCCTAAAAAATTTTTGATTGAAAACAAAATTTTTCTTCCAACTTATTCACCTTTCTAGACTATTAATTGTCAATAAATCTTGTGGAACGTCATAATCGGAGAATATCTGCTAAAAAATCTTCAGCACGAAAAAAATTTTTATGGTATACTTCATTTTATTTTGAAAGGATGAAAATTTTATGTCAACACCGCACAATTCCGCAGAGATTGGCGACATTGCCGAAAGAGTTTTATTGCCAGGCGATCCACTTCGTGCAAAATTTATCGCGGAAAATTTTTTGACGAACGTTAAGCAGTACAACTCAATCAGAAACATTTTTGGATTCACGGGAAAATACAAAGGCGTCCCCGTTTCAATTCAATCAACTGGTATCGGCATTCCGTCATTCAGCGTTTACGTACACGAATTGATTCACGTTTACGGCGCAAAAAAATTAATTCGTACGGGAACTTGCGGCGGTATGCACGACAGCTTAAAATTGCGCGACGTTTTAATAGCTCAAGGGTCGTCTACAGATTCATCAATCGTTCATCAAACTTTTGGCGGCGCGATAAACTTTTCACTTTTAGCTGACTTTGATTTACTTTCTAAAGCCGTTAACAATGCGAAGAAATTAAATATCCCCGTCAAAGTTGGCAACGTCATTTGCACGGACACTTTCTATAACGACTACAGCGACGCGAATGGTACTTTCACTTCCAACGGCTTAACGCTTGATGAAAAGATGATTCGTTACGGAATTTTAGCGGTTGAAATGGAGTCTGCCGCGTTATATCTACTTGCCGCCGCCGCGCAGGTTCAAGCGCTTGCAATTTTTACCGTTAGTGACCACATTATCCGCAAAGAACATGCAACGGCTGAAGAGCGCGAAAAAGATTTTAGCGATATGATTAAAATTGCGCTTGATACGGTTGTTGAGGAATAATCCTTGAAAATTGAAAATCTAGTTCGGCGGCTTGAAAATTATCTTGCCGAAAATTTTATTGAGCCTGAACCTTTACCCGAAGGATTAAAATTTTCTATTGGTCATTACGAAAAGCCAAAACCGCCCGATAAATACGACGGCGTTATTGGCGCGATGCGTTGGCAACTTGATAAAATTTTTGACCGCTTGGAGTTGGAAGGAACTTTTGGGCAACGCATTCGTGATTTAATTGCGAAAAAAGGTTTAACGGAAGTTGAAGTATACAAGCGGGCGCAGTTGGACAGAAGAATTTTTTCAAAGATTCGCCGCTACAGAAATTATACGCCGAGTGAACGTACAATTTGGGCAATTTGTTTAGCGTTGGAATTAAGCCTTGATGAAGCACTTGAAATTTTGGGCGATGCTGGCTACACTTTTTCAAAGTACGACAAGCAGGACTTGATTATAAAATTTTGTTTTGAAAATAAAGTTTACGATATTTTTACCGTCAATGAACTTTTGGTTCATTATGGATTCAAACCACTGGGCGATTCAATTTTTTAATTTGTCGCCTTAAAAGAGATAAAATTTCCTTTCGTTTATGATAGCATACACGGAAGGATTTTTTTGTTTTCAGAAAGTGGGGCGGTTGAATTGAAAAAGATTTTTTCGGTCTATATGGCGGCAATTTTGATAATAAGTTGTTTGCTTTTAGGCTTATCGTCTGAAAAAACGTTTGCTTATGGTAGTATTCGTTACTGGATTTGCGGTAAATGCGGAATGAAAACAAAAAGTTTGCCAGGTTATATACCTGTGATTGAGGGACGCGATTTTTTTGGAAGACCTAATGGACATTATCACGATTGGCAGGAAGTTGACGAAGATACTTATTATCGTTGGTGATAAATTATGAAAACGTTTTTGTTAAAAATGCTATTTAAATACATTCTCCACATTTTGAATGTGGATTTTTTTAATTTCAGCTGGTAAAATTGCGCTACACTTTTTTAGGGATTGTTTGTAAATTTTTTGGAGGAGTAAATTTTGGAGTTATCAACTTTCGCCTATTTTTTAACGGCGTCAATACTTTTGACGTTAGCGCCAGGACCAGATATTTTGTACTTGCTAACGAAAAGTTTATCGGAAGGCGCGAAAAGCGGCATAACTTTAGCGGCAGGACTTGTAAGCGGAATAATTTTCCATACGTTTTTAGTAATGGTCGGCGTAGCGGCATTTATTCAAAATTCGCCCGTCGCTTTCACTGTACTAAAACTTTTCGGCGCGGCATACTTAATTTTCATAGCGTTTAAATCTTTTCAAGCGGCGCGTGCAGGTAAAAAAATTTCTATGCAACGCTCTGACGCAAAAATTTCATTCGTCAAACTTTATCGACGCGGCGTTTTAATGAACGTGTTGAATCCAAAAGTTTTATTATTCTTCCTAGCATTCCTGCCGCAGTTCGTGAACTTTTCGGCGTCGTCACCAAGTCTGCAAATAATTTTGTTGGGCGTGACGTTCGCAGTTCAAGCTTTTTTAATTTTCTCGGCAATAGCAATCTACGCGGGCAGAGTTAGAAATTTAATTTTGCGCAAAAAAAATTTAGGTCAACTCTTCAATTACGTCGAAGGAATTGTTCTGGCGATAATCGCGTTGACACTTCTAATTTTGTAGGATTTTAGGTAGTAGGGAGTAGGGAGTAGGGAGTAGGATTTTCCTAAAAGCTAGTAGCTAAAAGCTAGCCCCTAAAAACTAACAGCTAAAAAAGGTGAAAAAATGTTGTCGAAAGTTATGGAAAGTAAAGTTATGCGTGCGCTTGTCGAATTTGATATGATTCAAGACGGCGATAAAATTTTAATCGGACTATCTGGCGGCAAAGATAGTCAAGCTTTAACATACGCGCTGGCAACTATGCAAAAAATTTTAGCGCGAAAATTTACACTAGTCGCCTTGACGATTGATCCCAACTTCGACGAAAATTTTCAATCAAACGCCGCTAAGCTTACGGCATTTTGTAGGGTACTTGACATTGAACATATAATTGAAAGCGTTGATATTGCAAGCGCGATTAAATCGGCGAATAAAAATCCTTGCTTTACCTGCGCGTATTTTCGCCGTGCCGCCATTAACCGCGTGGCAAATAAACTTGGCGCGAATAAAGTTGCTTACGCTCATCACCTTGATGACGCCGTAGAAACTTTTATGATGAGTTTGCTTTCATCTGGACAGCTGACGACGTTTCAGCCGAAAACTTTTTTAAGCCGTTCAAATATTACGGTGATTCGTCCGCTGATTTACCTGCGCGAATTTGAAATTAAAAGTTTTGTCCGCAAAAATAATATTGAGGTCTTGAAGTCACCGTGTCCAATCGACGGTACGACCAATCGGCAGACGGTTAAAAATCTCATCATCAATCTTGGCAAAATGTTCCCTGACTTGTTCGACCACTTGACGGCGGCACTTAGAAAAAATTCTGTCGCCGAACTTTGGGACGCGCCAAAAACTCGTCAACAAATGCGCGAAATTTACTATTCATACGTTCACAAAAATTAACTGGCAGACGCGAAAAGTTAAAGCTGATGCCAATTCTGAAAATTAATTGTAAAAAAATTTTCGATTTTTCAGAACAACTTCATTAACAATTCAGGACAAATTCACTAAAAGGTGTTATAATGCGCACCGTTGTGAATTGTTTTTAGGTTTCTATTTGAAAGGGGGAAGGCTGCTCCGAAGCGGCGAGACGACTTTTCAGTCGACAAGCTCGGGACGCGGTACAGATCGCGTTAGGCAGCGGAATAATGAAGCGTAGTATTTGGAAGAAGATTAAATCTAGTCAAAATAAAATAGCATTGTGCTTGATGATGGCAGGACTTTCAGCGTTTAGCGTTGGTTTCACGGGACAAAGTGAAGTTGTGCAACCAGTAAAAGTTGCGGCGATTGAAGACAAAATGAACGTCGAACTTCTTACAGCTGAAAATAGCTACATCAATCAAACTGCAGAATTTGTGAATGTAACAGCACGTGAGGCGGTAGTTGAACCACCAAAAGACGCGGCGATTGAGCCGATTGGTACGATGAAAAATGTAAACTACCTCACGGATGAAAATAATATTGAGGCAGAAAAAATAGATTATAATTACAGCGAAGAAATGAACTACAGAGCTGTTATGGCAATGGAAGCAACAGCGTATCTTCCGACTGACGGTGACGGCGCAGGTATCACGGCAATGGGCATTCCTGCAACTTATGGCGTTGTAGCAGTTGACCCAAGCGTCATTCCGTTGGGAAGTCGCGTTTATATTCCTGGCTACGGTATGGCTATTGCGGCTGACACAGGTAGCGCGATTGTTGGTTACTGCATAGATCTTTGTATGGAAAGTTATTCAGAGGCTATGAACTTTGGACGCCGTGTCGTAACAGTTTACGTTTTGGATTAATGAATATTTTTATAAGTTTTTAGTAAAATTTCATTTAGTAAATTTTTAATTTTTAATTGAACTACTTTTTCTTTGGTGCAAAGAAAAAGTAGCAAAAAGAAACAGCCCGCTGAAATCGCATCACGCGATTTACGCGGGCGGGCGCACGTCCTGTGCGCCCTTTCTGTTATTTGAAATTAAAGGTAAATGCGCGGTACACGGTTTGAAATTAAGCAAGTGACTTCGTAGTTGATAGTTTTCAAATGTTTAGCCGCGTCGTCGCCTGTGATTAAATCAGAGCCGAATAAAATAACTTCGTCGCCAATCTTCACGTTAGGAATGTCTGTAACGTCAATCATAAATTGATCCATACAGACGCGCCCAGCAATCGGTGCAAGTTGTCCGTTAATTTCGACGTGAAAATTTTTGTAAGCGCGAATATAACCATCAGCGTAGCCAATCGGCAACGTTGCAATAATCGAATCACGCGCCGCTATAAATTCTCGACCGTACCCAATGGAAACGCCTTTGGGTATTTTTTTTATGTAAACGATACGCGCAACTAGTTTCATCGCTGGCTGAAGTTCAATCGTGCGTTTGACTTCGGCGGAAGGATAAAAGCCGTATGAAATAATTCCAGCGCGTACCATATCCAAATGCGCGGCGGGAAGTTCCAAAATTGCGGCAGATTCGGCAATATGGCAAATTTTAACGTCAACGCCAATAGCACGAATTTTTTCAGCCGTTGCCTTGAAAATTTCCAACTGATTCAGCGTAAAAGTTTTGTCCTTAATATCAGCGTCGGCAAAATGCGTGAACAGTCCCTCAAGTTCGACGTTCGGCAAGCTGTCAATTTGCGCGGCAACGTCAACTGCGGCGTCGGGGAAAATTCCAATTCGCCCCATACCTGTTTCAATCGCCAAATGAACTTTCGCTACTGTACCGATTTTCGCGGCGGCGTCAGAAATTTTTTCCGCCAAGTCGAAGTCTGAAACAGTCAGCGTAATTTTATTTTCGACGGAAATTTTTACAGCGTCATTCGGAATTAAACCTAGAATTAAAATTGGCTGGCTGAAACCTGCGCGGCGAAGTTCCAGCGCTTCATCAACAGTAGCGACGGCTAAAAAATCTGCGCCACATTCAATAGCAACTTTCGACACTTCAACTGCGCCGTGACCGTAAGCATTAGCCTTGACGACGGCACAAAGTTTTGCAGTCGGTTGAATATGGCGGCGAATTTCTGTAAAATTATGGCGAATTGCACTAAGATTTATTTCTGCGTAAGCATCTCGATTCATATTAAATCACTCCTAGAAAGTTGGTGAATTATTTGAACTTCAAAGAATTTATGAAGGAACTTGACGGCGAATTAAAGCACGTGTACCTTTTGAGCGGCAAGGAAAATTTTTATATTGACATGGCGCGGGAAAAAATTTTGTCCAAGCTGAAAATTTCGCGTCAAGACGTTTTTAATATAGAATACAAAGAAAAAATGCCGCTATCCGAAGTCATCAACGCGATTGATACTTCGCCGCTTTTTTCGCCGCTTAACGTCGTGGTTGTACGCAATGCAACTTTTTTTTCAGCGGATGGAAAATTTGACGCGCTGGAAAATTCATTGATTAATATTTTGCCGTCAAGCTACGTCATCTTCATTGTCGAATCAGTTGACAAACGCCGCAAACTTTATAAAGCCGTGTCGAAAATTGGCGCGATGTTGGAGGCTGAACAGATTCGGTCATGGCAAATTGGCGAATGGTTGGACGAAAAATTAAAATCTATCGGCAAAACTATGAACGGCGCGGCACGAAAATTTTTTTCAGAACGTGTTGAAATGTTGCCTGAAATTTCTTTGTGGTATCTTGAAAACGAATTGGACAAAGTTGCAGCTTACGTCGGCGGACGTGAAATTACTGCCACCGATTTACAGCGAATTATGGCAGAACCGCCCGAACTTTCAAATTTCGCGATAATTGACGCCATTAACGCTAAACAAACTGACAAAGCGCTACTGATTTTGCGTAACCAGTTGCGCGACATTTACAAAGCGCCGTTGCTAATTGGCTTGCTAGTTCGTCACGTGCGGCAGTTGATGTTGGCGAAATTTCATCTTAAACGCGGTATGAAATCAAAGGAACTTGCTAGACCGTTGGAAGTTGCTAGCCCATTCATTGCACAAAAAATCGGCGATGCCTCAAGGAGTTACACGCCGAAAATTTTAGAAGAAACATTTCTGGAACTTGCTGATGTAGATTTTGATTTTAAATTTGGTCGTGCAGGTGCTGAAGCGCTTGAAAGGATTGTCGTTAAACTTTGTCGACGATAATTAAATTTCTTCGCCCAAAACTTTCTTCAACTTTTTCAACGCGCCATGAAGTACGACGCCGACGTTGTTAGCGGTAATGCCCATAACTTCCGCAATTTCTTTGTTGCCCATATCGGAAAAATATTTTAATTCGACGATACGACGTTCCTTTTCATTGAGTTTATCCAGCGCCTTCAAAATTTCGGCGTGGCCTTCAGCTTGCAAAGTT
>CAMJAZ010000073.1 GCA_946403735.1 uncultured Selenomonadales bacterium | reverse complement strand
CTAAGGCATTTGGCAAAGGCAGTGCAGGAACAAGGATTTTATGAATTTCGGCGGCAGATTGAGTACAAGGCACAATGGTCAGGAATTAGCGTAATAATAGCGGACAGATATTATCCGAGTTCAAAAAAGTGCATAATTTGCGGAAATGTGAAAAAAGATTTGAAGTTATCGGAAAGGATTTATCACTGTGAAAAATGTGCAAATGAAATAGATCGCGATTTACAAGCGGCGATAAATCTAAAACGATACGCAATCTGATTTGAAAATTACCCGTAAGTTAGCGGGGAATTAAAGCCTGTAGAGCGTCACAGCAAACGCAAGTAGCTACGGCAAAAGCGGACGCGATGAATCAGGAATGAGACATAAAAGTTTATAATTTTTTATAAGTTCTCAGTAACGGGATTTACCATAGACTTCAAACAAATTGATTATGTTTTGGAACTTGCGAAGACGTGTAATTTCAACCGCGCCGCTGAAAATCTTTTCATTTCACAGCCAACTTTAACGTACCAAATACGAGTTGTTGAAGAGGAAGTCGGCTTTCAAATTTTTTATCGTTCAGCGAAAGGCGCATTGTTGACGCCAGAAGGTCAGCAATTTTGTATAGCGCTACGAAACATTCGCGACGAATTAAAGTTTGCCATTGAGCAGGGGCAAAATTTCGGTAGCCGTTACAAGGCAAATATTTCAATCGGTCTGCCAATGCGTTCAGCAATTTATTTTCTACCTCAAGCTATTGAAAAGTTTGAACAGTCACACGAAGGAATTTCCGTCACGCCAATTTTTATTCCGCTTGGAAGTTGTGATAAATTTCTGCGCGGCGAACAAGATATTGTATTTGCGCGTGAAGAAGATATGAAACGAATCCCCGATATTAAAATCCACAAACTTTTTCAAAGCAAAATTTATTTGATAACTGAAAATGTTGACCCGCTTGCTAAGAAAGAAAAAATTTTTATGGAAGATTTAATCGGACGGACTTTAATGGTTGGTGGCGGTTCACAACCCGAACTTCGCGCCGTTCAACGTCGAGTGCTGGAAAAATTAAATTTGCCGCACTTCAACAGCAATGACTATGAAACGACTTTAACAAATATTACCGCGCATAAGGGCATTTGTTTAGCGCCAGGTTTTTTGAATGACCGTAACCAAAATTTTGCATGGATACCTTTTGACTGTGATGAAAAAATTTCCTGCGTCGTATGTACTCACGCTGGAGACAAAAGAAAAGATGTGGAAGATTTTATCCACATCTTACAAAATTTTTATATCGAAAATCCAAACTTTCCAGTTTAATTAACACCGAGTTAAAAGCGCGTCCGCCGTACCTTCTAACGTCCACTTGCCGGAATCAGCAGGAATAAAAAATGTATCGCCGCGCTTGTAGCTTAAAACTTCATCGCCGCTAGAAATTTTTCCTTGCCCGTCTAAAATTAAAATACTCAAAAAACTTTCAGCAGTTACCGTACCTTCAAGCCGCGAAATAATTTTTCCGTCCAAATAAATTTTGTCGACGGTGAAATATTCGCAAGCTACAAGGTGGCGGCAATTTTTTTTGTCCTCAATAGGTATCAAGTTTGTTACGTCAACAGCCTTGTCAACGTGCAATTCCCGCGCCTTACCGTCCGCGCCAACTCTATCGTAATCGTAAATGCGGTAGGAAACGTTAGAGTTCTCTTGAATCTCCGCTAGCAAAATTCCCTTACCGACGGAATGAATTGTTCCCGCAGGTATGAAGTAACAATCGCCGCGTTGAACTGGAACTTTACGCAAAATTTCAAGTAACGTTCCAGCCTTGATTCGTTCAGCAAGTTCATCTTTCGTAACTGCGCGGTTCAAGCCGTGATAGATGAAAGCGTCAGGTGCGGCGTCGAGGATAAACCACATTTCATGCTTGCCGAGTTGCCCTTCATACTTCAACGCATAATCGTCCGACGGGTGAACTTGAATGGATAAATTGTCCTGCGCGTCAATTAATTTCGTCAGAATAGGAAAATCTTTAAAATGGCGGCAATGTTCGCCCAAAACTTTCAAACCTTCTGCGTCAAGATAATCGCGAAAAGTTTTTCCAGCGTACTTGCCATTAACGACAATCGACGCGCCGTCTTTGTGTGCAGAAAGTGTCCACGCCTCCGCTAAAATTTTGCCGTCGTATTTTATGCCGTAATCTTCAATCAGTCTTCGTCCGCCCCATAAATAATTTTTGCAAGCAGGCGCAAGTTTCAAAATCTTTATTTTCATTACCTCTTTCAGAATTTTTAATTTTTAATTCTTTTTAGCTAGTAGCTTGTAGCTTGTAGCCTGTAGCTTGTAAATTTCTTAATTCTTTTTAGCTAGGACGTGTTGAATAATTAAAATTTTTTAAATAAACTACTTTTCTTTTGGCGCAAAAGAAAAGTAGCAAAAGAAAACATTGCGGCTTTTGGGCTACTGGGAAATGCCGCGCGTTACCACAATTCTTAGCCTTTCTATTTATTCAACACCACCTAAAAAAATTCTTCATTCTTAATTCTTCATTCTAAATTCTAAATTCAAATAAATTCTTAATTCAATTTCTCCCTTTGTCGTTGCTGTCATTTGGGGAAGGTATATCATTATAACCTTGTCCGCCGTCATAAGGTTGCGGCTCTTCATAAATCGGCTCTGGATTATCCCGCGCAGGATCATAAAGCGGCGCGTCATCATATCGCGGCTCTTCCGTACGATAGCCAGGATTGTAGCCTGTAGCGTCAGGATAAGTTGTAGCGTTGCTATTATCTTGACCGCCAGAATAATTATCATTTGAATAATTCGATTGTGAATCGTAATTTTCACCGCCGCCAGAATATGTATCGTTATTCTCTTCTTGACGCGAATAATAACCTTCATCGCGCGAAGTTCCAACAGGTCCAACTTCTTGCCCGCGCTGTTCAATAACCATTTCGTCGAAGTCGTGAACAGGCGTATTGATTAAAGCGTTTTGCATAAACATACTCCAAATCAACGCGGGAATGCCGCCGCCCATAATGCCATCAGTTGGCGTGTTATCATCATTGCCGACCCAAACACCTGCAACTAAATCGGGCGTGTAGCCGACAAACCATGCGTCGTGATAATCGCTAGTTGTTCCAGTTTTACCTGCGGCAGGGCGTCCAATGTTGGCACTTCGACCAGTTCCGCGCTTTATAACATCTTCTAACATACTCGTCAAGCTAGCGGCACTTTGCGGCGTCACAACTTGTCGACCTTCGGGGACGGCTTCTTCTAAAATATTTCCGTTGCGGTCTAAAACTTTCGTTATGACAATGTGCGGAATAAATACGCCACCGTTAGCGAAGGTACAGTAAGCGTTAGTAAGTTCAAGCGGTGTTACTCCACGTGTCAAGCCGCCCAGCGCAGTTGAATAGTTATAGTCATTCATTTCGGGATTGTCTAACTCAAAAGTCGAAATGCCCATATCGTAGGCGTACTGAATAGGCTTGTACATTCCGAGTTGGTACGCAATTTTTACAGTTGGCACGTTCATTGAAAAAGTTGCAGCTGTACGCATTGTGACGCTACCAGAAAATCTTCCGCTATCATTTTGCGGCGACCAACCGTCAATCGTAATTGGGCTGTCCTCAATGACTGTGTCAGGTGTAAAATTATTTTCTAATGCCGCGACAAATACAAACGGCTTGAAGGCTGAACCAGGTTGACGTTCCGCCATTGACGCGCGGTTGAATTGGTCTGTACCGCGACCGCCTACCATTGCTTTAACGTAGCCAGTTTTTGGATCAATAGCTACGATAGCGCCTTGCGGTTGAACTACGCCGTTAGCGTCAGTGTAATAATCGGGAAGGTAAGTCAACAACGCCTGTTCCGCCATACGTTGAACGTCTAAATCAATCGTCGTGTAAATTTTCAAGCCTTCCTTGTAAAGCGCGTCCGCTCCGTACTTCTCAATCATAACATTTGTCACGTAGTTTATGAAATACATTGCGTCTTTCTGCTCTTCAGGACGATTCGGCGGGGCGAAAACCAATTCAAACTGTTTAGCCTCCCGCGCCTCACTTGGGCTGATGTAATGATACTTAACCATTTGATCCAGTACTAAGTCACGGCGTTCGATTGCCGCCTTAGTGTTGTTAAACGGCGAATAGTAATTTGGACTTTTCGGAATGCCAGCTAAAAGTGCACATTCCGACAAGTTTAAATCCTCAACATTTTTATCGAAATAAATTTTCGCCGCCGCCTGTACACCATATGCGCCTTGACCAAAATAAATTTGATTCATATACATTTCAAGAATTTCCTGCTTAGTGTACTGCTTTTCAATCTGCAATGCTAAAAAGATTTCTTGAATTTTACGCTTAAAAGTACGTTCCTGCGTCAAGTAGGCATTTTTCGCCAGCTGTTGAGTTATCGTCGAGCCGCCTTCAGCAATATCTTGTTCCATTAAATTTGCATAGAAAGCACGCATTAAACCTTTTGGGTCAACGCCTTTGTGTTCGTAGAAACGATTATCTTCAACGGCTATAAAAGCATTTTGCAAATCTTTCGGCACTTGCTCAATCTTAACGGGCATTCGATTTTCTACGGCGTGAATGTTAGCAATTTCATTGCCAGCTGAATCGTAAATTTGCGACGACGCGGGCGGCAAAATGTCAGTTGCGATGTCAGGCTTGGTATTTATATTTGCTGTAAAAAATCCTATGGCAACGCCTATGCCAGTTACTAAAAGAAAAAGTATGAGTCCAAATAAAATTTTTAAAAAGAGTGACAACCTTTTACGTGCAACGATTCTTTTTTCGCGAGACGTAGAAGCGGCGTCTTTTTCATTTGAGTCAGACATAAAAATAAAATCCCTCCCGCGCAGATTTTATCACAACTATCTTGACACGTCGACAAAATTTTTTCGTACAAGTCATTTTTATTAAAAACATTTCTTGAAAGATTTATTTTAAGAATTTAAAATTTGTAATGAAGGTGATGAAGTTGAAAAATTTTCCACGACTGATAATCGCGGCGACACATAGCGGCGCTGGCAAAACTACTATAACTTGTGGGATTATCGCGGCACTTAGGAAACGTGGGCTGAAAGTTCAAGCGTACAAAGTTGGACCAGATTATATTGACACGGGCTTTCACGAAATAGCGGCAGGGCGTCGTTCACAAAATCTTGATAGCTGGCTTGTCGGTACTGAAAAGCTGGCTGAAATTTTTTACTCAACATTTGGCGACGCGGACATTGCAATTATTGAAGGCGTAATGGGACTTTATGACGGTGGACGCGGCGGAATTAGTTCAACGGCTGAAATTGCTAAACTTTTGGACGCGCCAGTTATTTTAGTTATCGACGCGAAAAGCGCAGGAACTTCCATTGCGGCGACGGCGTTGGGTTTCCGCGAATACGACAAAGATATTAAACTTGCTGGAGTGATTTTAAATCGAATTGGTTCAGCTAGTCACGAAAAAATTATTGTCGACGCGCTTAACAAACTTGACATAAAAAGTTTTGGTGCGGTTAAACGTGATAATGAAATGGTTATGCCGTCACGTTATTTAGGATTGGTACAAGCAGCTGAAAATAATTTTGCTGACGTTGTAGAAAAACTTGGCGATAAAATTTCCGCGCAGATTAACCTTGACGAATTAATTTCTATCAGCGAAAAATTTTCTGCCCCAAAAATTTTTTACAATAATTCATTACGAATTAAGCATTACGAATTAAGCATTGGTATAGCGCGTGATGAGGCGTTCACTTTTTATTACGCTGAAAGTTTGCGTGAACTTGAAAAGCTAGGCGCTGAAATAATTTTTTTCAGTCCGTTGCACGATGAAAATTTGCCGAAAGTGGACGGCGTAATTTTGGGCGGCGGCTATCCAGAAAATTTTGCCGCGCAGTTGGAAGGCAATAAAAAAATCCGCGCCGATATTAAACGGGCGGCTGATAATGGCTTGCCGATTTTCGCTGAATGCGGCGGCTATATGTACCTTATGGAAAGTTTGACGAACTTTGACGGAAAAATTTTTGAAATGTGCGGCGTCATTCCCACGCAAGCCGTGATGACGGACAAGTTGCAAATGGTTGGCTACGTTGACGCG
The DNA here is from genome assembly GCA_946403735.1 of uncultured Selenomonadales bacterium. GTDB lineage: Bacteria > Bacillota > Negativicutes > Selenomonadales > Selenomonadaceae > Quinella. Next base: position 1,188 of record CAMJAZ010000073.1, on the reverse strand, counting down.
ACGATTGAAAAAGATTGTATCATTGGCAAGCGCGGCGATAAATTTCACGCTCATGAATTTCACTTTTCAAAGGAAGTTGGCGACTTGACGAACAAAATTTTTAACTGTGAAAAACTTCGTACGGGCGAAAAATATTGTGCTGGCTACGCGAATAAAAATGTTGTGGCGTCGTACTTGCACGTACATTTTGCGGGCTGTACAAGTTTAGCTGAAAATTTTATAAAGGCGGCGTTCAACTTTCGGAAACGTCAGTGACGTTTTCAACTTCTTGGAAAACTGCGCGAAGATTAGCAGTACTAGTCAGCAACTGTTCACTGATAAATTTTAAGTTGTCGACGGCGTCATTTAAATTTTTCGCGGCGTCGATAAGATTTTTATTTTGGTCGAAAACTTCGGCGTTGACGTGTGCCATTTCAGAAATTTCTTTTTGGAAGTCACGATTTTTCAGCAATGTATCAAGCGTCTGCAAAACGTTAGCCGCCGTTAAAAGCGTCTGTCGATTAAGATTTTCATCAGCGCTAATTTTTTGAAGTTCGGCAGGAAGTAAATCAGCCAAAGTTTTAAGCGTGAAACACATTGCGGAGGTATTCTCCTCAATTTTTTTTGCCGCAGTACGAATCGCCGCGTTATTTTCGGCAACGGTTTCCAATTCGATAAGGCGCTTTTCAAAGTCTTGAATATTTTGATTGACGAGCGCGGAAATTTCAGCAACTTGCAGAGCGCTTGACGCGGAAACGTTTGAGTTTGAATCGCCGATGATTTTTTTCAACTCTTGAATTTGAAGTTCAAGTTTATGATTATTTTCTTCAGCGTTGTCAACCATTTGGCTTAAAGCTTGGCGCAGAAAAAGTCCCGCTAAAAATGCACCAACGACGCCCAACGCTAAACCTTCAATGCCGTCAATTTTTATAATTGTGCCGAAAGTTACCAGCGAAAAAAATAGTGCGCCAGCGAAATAATTTTCTCCACCACTCATAGCTTGTTCCAATTCCTTCCAAAATTAACAATCAATTCCGAATTACGCATTACGCATTCCTAATTAAAACAGTTCTTCGTTCGTTAAAATTTTTGAATAAATGTAACCTTCCCTAACGCCAGAATCGCTAAATAAAATATCGTGACTGCCAAAACGTTTTGCCAGTACGTCGGCGATAATCAAGCCAGGCATAAATGTATGCATACGTTCAG
>CAMJAZ010000072.1 GCA_946403735.1 uncultured Selenomonadales bacterium | reverse complement strand
GCATGTGTTAAGCACGCCGCCAGCGTTCGTCCTGAGCCAGGATCAAACTCTCCAAAAAATATCGAGTTCAAAAAAATGGCTCTAAAAAATGTCTTGTAAAAAGACCTGCACTAGCAAAAACATTGTTCAGTTTTCAAGGAGTCCTGAGCGAATCAGCTTGCATAGGATACTACACCTTTCCATTTTTGTCAACCCCCTTTCTAAAAAATTTTTTTAAGATTTTTCTAGCTTGTACCGTTGCAAAATTTTGTTGAAGTTTTTGCATTGATACTTTATAATTCGCAGGAATGTTTGCGTGGTTATCACGAAAGGAATTTTTACATTGAGTTTGATTGAAATTCACGGATTGAAAAAATCTTTCGGCGAACTTGAAGTTTTGCGCGGTATAGATTTTTCTATCGACGAAGGCGAACGCGTCGTAATTATCGGCGGTTCTGGTTGTGGCAAAAGTGTTTTTTTACGTTGCATTGAACTTTTGGAATTGCCTGACGCTGGAAAAATTTTTATCGACGGTCAAGAAATTACTGCGCCTGACTGCGACATCGATACAATTCGCCGAAGTATGGGCATGGTCTACCAAAAATTTAATCTGTTCACAAATATGAACGTCATGGAAAATCTTTGTATCGCGCCGATAAAACTTTTAGGAATGACAAAGATTGAGGCTGAAAAGAAAGCCGCTGAACTTTTAACGCAAGTTGGATTGTCCACGAAGGCAAATTCATATCCCGCCGTTTTATCTGGCGGACAGCAACAACGTATCGCCATTTGTCGAAGTTTGATGATGAATCCTAAAGTTATTCTTTTCGACGAACCGACAAGCGCACTCGATCCCACAATGGTCAGTGAAGTTTTAGCCGTCATTCGTATGTTGGCGAAAAGAAATTTGACCATGATTATTGTTACGCATGAAATGAATTTCGCGCGGGAAGTTGGCACGAAAATTTTATTTTTTGCTGACGGCGGAATTTATGAACAGGGTACGCCTGAAGAAATTTTTGAGCATCCGCGACGTGATAAAACTATTGCCTTCATTCAGCGTCAAAAAAATTTCCATTACGAAATTTACGAACGCGACTTTGACTTGCTGGAAATGCAGGGACAAATTGAAAACTTCGCTGAAAAATATGGACTTAAGACGAAGTACGCGCAGAGATTGCAACTTTGTTGTGAAGAATCCATTTATACTATGATGGCGGGTTGTTATGATGATGACGACGCAATTTCAATCGTCGTCGACGTAACGTACAATGAAGCTGATAGCACTTCGCAGTTGAATTTAATCTGCGCGGGAAAAAATTATAATCCTTTCGATGTTGAAGACGACGACGAAAATTTTGAGGAAAATTTAAGCGTAATGATTTTGCGTAAGAGTGCAAAAGAATATTCGCACGTCTACGAAGAAGGATTGAATAAAATAATTTTGAAACTTTAATAAGTAGGTATAGTATTAGTATTAAAATTTCCTAAAAGCTACAATGGAGGTCGAATTTATTGCCAGTTATGGAATACTTAGAGCGCAACGCCGAATTGTACGGTGATGAAATTGCGCTTGTAGAATTAAATCCCGCCGAACATGACGGACGCCGTATGAGTTGGAAAGAATTTAGTTTGATTGAATCAGATCGTTTCCAGCCGTACCGCAGAGAAATTACTTGGCGCGTCTTCAATGAAAAGGCTAACCGTTGCGCAAACTTTTTACTGGAACGCGGCGTAAAAAAAGGCGACAAAGTTGCTATCATTATGTACAACTGCCTTGATTGGTTACCGATTTACTTCGGCATTTTGAAAACTGGCGCTATTGCCGTACCGTTCAATTTCCGCTACGACGCCAAAGAAATTTTGTACTGCGCGGAGCTGGCACAAGTCGACGTAATTATTTTTGGTCCTGAATTTATCGGCAGAATTGAAACTAATGCTGAAAGATTATCTCACGGCAGACTTTTAATTTACGTTGGCGACAACTGCCCGACCTTCGCTGAAAGTTATCATTTACTTGTTGAGAATTGCCCGAGTACAAAGCCTAACATTGAAGAAATTACCGACGATGATTTTGGCGCAATTTATTTTTCATCTGGCACGACAGGATTTCCTAAGGCAATTTTACATAAACATCAAAGCTTGACTCAAGCCGCGCAAATGGAACAGAAACATCATCTTACAGGACGTGACGATTGCTTTTTATGTATACCGCCGCTTTATCATACTGGCGCAAAATTTCATTGGATGGGAAGTTTAGTCGCTGGTAGCCGCGCAGTTTTGTTGAAAGGTACAAAGCCTGAAATTATTTTAGACGCCGTATCGAAGGAACATTGTACAATCGTCTGGCTTTTAGTTCCTTGGGCTCAAGATATTGTTGACGCATTGGACAGCGGCAAGGTAAAAATTTCCGATTATGAACTTTCACAGTGGCGGCTTATGCACATTGGCGCTCAACCCGTTCCGCCGAGTTTGATTAAGCACTGGAAAAAATATTTTCCGAATCACGAATACGATACGAACTACGGCTTGTCTGAATCAACTGGACCTGGTTGCGTACATTTGGGATTGGAAAATATTCATAAAGTTGGAGCGATCGGCATTCCTGGTTATCGTTGGCAGTGCAAAATTGTTGATGAAAACGGCGTAGAAGTCAAGCAAGGCGACGTTGGCGAATTATGCGTAAAAGGTCCTGGCGTGATGACTTGCTACTACAATGATGAAAAAGCTACGGCGGAAGTTTTGAAAGGCGATTGGCTTTTAACTGGCGATATGGCGTACAAAGACGAAGACGGATTTATTTTCCTTGTCGACAGAAAAAAAGACGTTATCGTCAGCGGCGGCGAAAATATTTATCCCGTGCAAATTGAAGACTTCCTCCACAAGTTCGACAAGATTAAAGACGTTGCAGTTATCGGCTTGCCTGATAGACGTCTGGGCGAAATTAGCGCGGCGATTGTTGAAATTAAAGACGGTATGACTTGCAGTGAAGAGGAGATTAATACATTCTGCCTTGAACTGCCGCGTTATAAGCGTCCGAAGAAAATTATTTTCGCCGATATTCCGCGCAATGCTACTGGCAAGATTGAAAAGCCGACACTTAGGAAACGTTACGGCGCAGATAAACTTGTAGCGCAGGAGACCAGAGGGTAAATTAATTAAGAATTAAGAATTAAGAAATATACAAGCTACCAGCTAATAGCTAATTAAAAATTAAGAATTAAGAATTTTTAATTCAATTATTCTCTATCGCCTAAAATGTTACGAATGGCAGAAATTTCCGTTGCCGTGAAAAGTCCTGCTGGCGATTCGCGAATTGTAATTTCATTAATTCGTTTGTTCATAACGTTCAAGTCAGTGACAATTTCGGGATTGGCGGCTTGACGTGTCAAAGAAATAGTTTTGGCCTGCGCATCGGCGTAGGCTTTAGTTTTTGTTATGACACGCGCTAAAAGTTCACGGCTTTCTTCGTCTAAATCGTCTGGAACATTCAACGCATAAATTTTTCTTTTCTCATCGACAGTTTCACGCTCCAAATCTATCAACTGTTCATAAATCGTGTACTCATAAACTTCCGCCGTCTTCAACGTTTCAACAATGCTATAATAACGTTGCCAATTTCGATCAAGCTGATTAATATCTTTTTGATATTCCGCGTACCAATCGCCGAAAATTTTTTGACGGTGTTGCAACTCTTCAATTTGTGTACGCGTCATAACTTCCTTGCTATGTCGATTCTGTATGAATGACGACGCGGCGAAGACCATTAACAACGCAATGCAAAGGTACGGGAAAATTTTTTTATTCGGCAAAAATTTATATATCGCGAACAGTGCGGCAAATGCGACGATTGAAAGTCCATACAACATAATTTTACTCCTGAAAAAATTTTTTATATTTTAGCAGAAAGTTTGAGAAAATGAAATGAAAATTAATGTAGTAACAATCGGCAAGCTTAAGGAAAAATTCTTAGTTGAAGGCGTTGAAGAATATTTGCGCAGAATAAAAAACTTCGCCAAAGTCGACGTGCGGGAAATTTCCGAGTGTCGAACAGTTGACGAAGAAGGGAAAAAACTTTTAGCGCAAGTGCCGCGCGATTCATTTTTAATCGTGTTGGACGTGGCGGGCGTTGAATTGACTTCTGAACAGTTGGCAGAAAAAATTTCAGATTTAACACTGCGCGGCGTATCTGACATAACATTTTTAATTGGCGGCGCATTCGGCTTGAGTGACGAAGTACGGCAAGCGGCAAATTTTCGGTTAAGCTTGTCGAAGATGACTTTCACTCATCAAATGGCGCGGCTTATAATCGTTGAACAAATTTACCGTGCCTTCAAAATAAATCGCGGCGAACCGTATCATTATTAATTACCAAGGCGTTGGAGTCATTGGAGTTATGACGCCGAAAGTATATCCGCGTTCCTTGAAGAAATGAATAATATCGGGCAATGCTTTAACAGTTTCATCTTTCGCGGCGGTCGAATGCATTAGCACGATAGCCGATTTGAAATTGTACGTGTTAATCTGGCTGATAATGTTATTAATTTCTTCGCTAGCAGTAGCCCCTTTTGGCGTGGCGTCACCTGAACTTACATTCCAGTCGTGTTCAACGTAGCCGCTGGATTTTACCATATCCCAATAATCTTGATTAAATGCGCCGTAAGTTCCACCTGGCGCACGAATTATCAGCGGACGAACGCCGATTTGTGACATAATAATTTCGTCAGTACGTTGGAACTGTTCAATAAAATTCCAAGGCGAACTGTAAAGCTCATTATAATTGTGATTGTAGCTGTGGTTGCCAATCGCATGACCTTCATTAAAAATTCTTTTTAAAACTTCAGGATTTTTTTCAACCATTGCACCTAAGACGTAGAAAGTGGCGGGAACATTTTCATTGCGCAGAATATCTAAAATCTGCGGCGTATTTTTATTATCTGGTCCATCGTCGAAAGTCAAGTAAACGATATGTTCGCCGTAGTAAGGCTGAAGATCAGGAATGACAGTCGCCATACCGCCTTCCTGCCGTTGCCAAAATCCATATGAATCGTAGACAGGCTTGTTGTATTCGTACAGTTGAAGATTAGAAAAATCTTGATTAGCGATAATGAATTGGTCGGACTGCGGAACATTTTCAACAGGCTGTGCAACTTCAACGGGCGGCGTGACTTCGGCAGAAGGTTCAACTTCGACAGCTTTAGTAAATTTTTCAGTGGACGGCGTTTGAAGTGACTTTGCCGACGACGTTTTTTCGTCGCTCAATTCGTTCCAAATAAATCCAGTGGCAAGCAATACTGCCAAAAACATTATGCTAAAAAGTCTTCGCTTACTTCTCATAACATCATAGCGGCTACGTTTACGCAGTCGCTCCCCTTTCTTTACAAAAAATTTTCTTTTTGGTAAACTTGCAACGTCATTTTAAACTAAATTTTCATTATGGGCAAGTTGATTTTCAAATTTTTTTCAGAAAACTTTTGATTAGGGGGACGATGACGCTTTCACGGCGTCTAATTAAATGAAAAATTTTACTAGAAGAAATTTTATAAATATGGCTACGAAAATTTTAACTGGCGCGGCAGTTTTGGGAATTGCGCCGTTTGCTGAAGCCGCTGAAAAAGTTGGTGAAGAAAAAATTATTCCGCTTGAAGAAACTTTTTTAGATCCAGTTCAAGAGGCGAAAGAAATTTTACCGTTTGAAATGCCGCGTATTCGCAGGTTCAAGCCGCTTGCAGAATTGAAAATCGGCAAACAAAATTTGAACTTCGCCAGCTTTATGGATCAGCGACGCTTTACAAGTGCAATCGTCGTTCATCACGCGGGAATGACGTACAATGGAGATATGAGTTTAAAGGCGATTCACGATTTACATTTAGGCAACGGCTGGGCTGGCGTTGGCTATCACTTTATCGTACATCAAGACGGCACGATTGACAGAGCGCGACCGATTGACAGAATTGGCGCTCATGCTTACGCGCATAATCGATACACCGTTGGAATTTGTATGACTGGAAATTTTGATATTGGCGTACCATCTGCCGCGCAGGTTTTATCGGCGGAAATGTTAGTAGCCGCGCTTTGTCATCACTACGATATAATTCCTTCGCGTGAAACAATTTTCGGACATAGGGATTTATGCGACACGGCTTGTCCTGGCTACAACTTTTATCCGCGCTTGCCTGAACTCGTTGGCAACGTTGAACGCGCACTTAGACGAGCATGAAGACGACAAGTAAAGCTGAAATGAAATCGCGGCGAAGAAATATTGCGTTGATTGTTGCTTATGACGGCACGAACTACAACGGCTTTCAGCGGCAAAATTTCCCTAGCGTTGCCGTACAAAATATTTTGGAAGATAAGCTGGCAAAAATTTTCGGTGAAAGAATTGAAATTACGGCGTCGGGGCGTACTGATACTGGCGTTCATGCGCTTGGGCAAGTTGTAAATTTTTTTACTGACGGACGAATTGACGTTGAAAAAATTCCGCTAGCGGCAAGTAGCGTTTTACCGCCTGACATTGTGGTTAAAAAGGCGTGGGAAGCTGACAGAAATTTTAGCGCGTTGCACAGTGCAAAAAGTAAAGCTTACATTTATAGAATTCAGCGCGGCGCGACGTTAAATCCATTCACTGCGCGGTTTACGTGGCATATTCCATACGCGCTTGACGTTGACAAAATGAAAACGGCGTTGAACGTGTTGATTGGCGAACATAATTTTTCGACGTTCAAAGCGGCAAGCAATGTTCAGCGCGATCCCGTACGAAAAATTTTTTCAGCGGAAATTTTTAGTGAGGAAATCTTCTGCGCGGAAATTTTGACGATAAAATTCATTATGATAATCATATATTTCCCAACCATTAATTAATAAATTATTTTAATATTTTTTTTTATAAAATAAAGCATATTGATAATAATTAATATTATTTGTTGGATTGGTTAATCTAATAATTTTACTTTGTAAATTTAATACTGAATCAGTTTCAAATTCAAAAATTCTTTTGTCTTTTAAATATATTTGAATTAAATTTTTTGCATTTTTTATTTTATCAACTTGGAATATAGAATAAGTATATGATTCTGGAATGTATATACATTTTTTTTTAAATATATTCATGTTTTCTTCATTTGGAAAAAAACTCAATTTAAAATTAGAATATTTTATATAACCTGAGTATAAGTTTGTTTCTTCTTTTAATTTTTTATATGAATTAAAATTTTGAATATAGATCTCTGAAATTGAATTAGAATTTTCATTTTTATTATCATTTGAATTTTTGGAATTA
>CAMJAZ010000071.1 GCA_946403735.1 uncultured Selenomonadales bacterium | reverse complement strand
CAGATTCCTACGTAATTTACGCTGAAACCTGCGCGTTGGACGCTGAATTTATGTTGAAGTATAAGATTGAGTTTAGGAAAATTCCACGAGACATTTTAAAAATTTGAGGTGAAAAAATTGTTGACGAATGCACCGAGAGGTACGAAAGATATTTTGCCAGAACAAATTAGCGGCTGGCTTTACGTAGAAAATGAATTTAGGAAAATCTGCGCGGCTTATGGCTACGAAGAAATTAGAACGCCAACTTTTGAACATACTGAACTTTTTCAGCGCGGCATTGGCGAAGCAACAGACGTTGTCGAAAAGGAAATGTACACGTTCACAGACAGGGGCAACCGTTCAATTACACTTCGACCAGAAAATACAGCGTCGGCAGTTCGCGCTTACTTGCAAAATAAATTGTACGCGGACGGAAATTTGGTAAAACTTTTTTATATCGGCTCAATGTTCCGCTACGATAGACCGCAGGCTGGAAGGTTGAGGGAATTTCATCAATTCGGCGTTGAGGCGTTGGGTGAAAAAAATCCTGCCGTCGACACGGAAATAATTTTATTGGCGTGGAACTTTTTAAAAAATCTTGGACTTGACGAACTTAAACTTAAAATTAACACGGTCGGTTGTCCAGCGTGTCGTCCTGTCTATCGTCAAAAACTTCAACATTATTTCGGTGAATATCTTGACGAACTTTGCGGCGATTGTAAGTCACGGCTTAATAAAAATCCGCTTAGAATTTTGGATTGCAAAGTTGACGCTGGCAAAGAATTTATGGATGAGGCGCCGCAAATTGAAACGTGCCTTTGTGACGAGTGCAGGGAACATTTTGCGCGAGTGAAAGATTTATTGACGGCGGCTAACGTTGAATTTGAAGTTGACAGCCGCTTGGTACGCGGGCTTGACTATTACACGAAGACGGCGTTTGAGATTCAGTACACGCCATTGGGTGCGCAGTCAGCACTTGCAGGCGGCGGACGTTACGACGGACTTGTTGAAGAAATTGGCGGCAACCCTACGCCTGGCATTGGATTTGCGGCTGGCATTGAAAGAATTTTAATTGCGCTTGAGAAACAAAATTTAATTCCCACCGCGCAGAAAAATCTTGCGGCATTTATCGTGACGGCTGGCAGTGAAGCTGAAATTCACGGCTTTAAACTTTTAAATGACTTACGGCAAAAAAATATTCCCGCGACGATGGATTTTGCGGGACGAAGTATGAAAGCGCAGATGAAACAGGCGTCGAAGTCTGGCGCAAAGTTTGCATTGATTATCGGTGAAGATGAAGTTAGCGATAAATCTGTTACCGTAAAAAATCTTGAAACTTCCGCGCAGGAAAAAATTTCTTTCGACGAAGTTGTAACGAAATTTATTTAAACGTTTTTCAAAAAATTTTAAATCTCCTATGAAAATTTCGTAGGGGATTTTTGTATGTCAGGACGCATTGAAAATGAAATTAAAATCATTACGCATTACGCATTACGCATTACGAATTATTCCTACGGTGTTGGCGAACTTATCGGCGGCATTGGCAGAAATTTTATTAATGGCGTCATCAGCATGGTTAATAGCAAGCGCCGCGTTGCACCCGCCACTTAGTTCATTGTCAATCGGAATAACTTTAGTAAGGGCGGCAGGAATTTTTCGTGCGGCTTTACGGTACGCGGACAGATTTTTTTCCCACAAAATAATTTTCAAGTTCCTTGACGAACTGCGCGGAAAAATTTTCATAGACGCGGCGTCAAAACTTCCACTTAAAAGCGGACGTTCAAGCGAAGGCGATTTACTCCACAAATTGACGGTCGAGGCAGATAACGCGAAAGATTTTTTGCCGCGAACAATACTTTCTATTTCAACTGCCGCGCTTATAACTTTGCTGTTGACAATTTTTTTAGCGTCGACGATTAAATTTTACGCTTTAATCTTACCGCTAAATTTTTTGACAGTTTTAATTTTGTCAGCTAAGTTTAAATCTATTGAACCTGATGATTCAGCGTACCGCGAAAAAATTTTGGACTTGTACGACGGACGCGACGAATTAGAAATTTTTGGTACAACTCCTGCCGTTGAAAGGTTGAACTGCGCGGCAAAAAATTTTGGAGATGAACATTTCAAAGCGAAGGCGCGAGATATAAATTTCGACACGCTGATAAATATTTTAAATGCGGCGTGTACCTGCGCAATTTTGTATCAAGTCAGTTTGAACGTTGACCGAATAAGTTTGACAGTTTGGGCGCTTGTACTTATCAGCTTTCAGCTTTCAGCTTTTAGGTTTCAGCCTTTAAACTTCAGCTTTCAGACTTCAACGTTTAAAGAAAAAACATTACGAATTACGAATTACGAATTACGCATTAACAACGTAACTTTCGGCTACAATCCAGCGCAGATTGTGTTGAAAGATTTTAATTTGGAAATTCAACGCGGCGAACAGTTGATAATACGCGGAGAAAGTGGCGCAGGTAAAACTACGTTGCTTTACATTATGACGAAACTTTTTCAGCCAGATAGCGGCACGGTTGAAGTTTATGGGAAAGTTGCCGCCGCTACGTCGACAAATTATATTTTTTCAGAATCGATACGCGCTAACTTTGAAATGTTGCACGAAAATATTTCCGACGAAGAAATTAAAACTGCGCTGAAAATTTGCCAGCTAGAAAGTTTTGATATTGATGCGCCGATTGGTGAGGACGCCGCAAATTTGTCAGGCGGTGAAAGAGTTCGTCTGCAGATTGCGCTTGCCATTGCGAAAAGTCCCGACGTTTTAATTTTGGACGAGCCGACGGCAGGACTTAATAAAAAGCTGGCTGAAAAGCTAATCGCCGCAGTTGTAGCCGATTGCAAAAAAAATAATCGCACGCTGATAATCATCACGCACGACGTTGTGAATTTTTATCAACCTAAAAAAGTGATTGATTTATCCAAAAAGTGATTCAGTTTTCGGATAAATATTGTTGTATAATTTTAGACAAAATTTTTTTGAGGAGATGAAGTTATGCGTGATAAAGTAGTTTTAGTAATTGATGATGACGATATGAACTTGCAAATTGCTAAAATGGTATTAGAAAAGAAAGTTAAATGCCGTGTTATCTGCGTTGACAACGGTCGCGACGGAATTGAAATTCTGCATAAAGAACGCGTTAATCTTGTTCTCCTCGATATTCTGATGCCAAATTTTGACGGAATTGAAACGCTTGAAGAAATTCGCGCCGATGAAAATTTGAAGAATACGGCGGTCATGATGTTGACTGCTGCTAGTGGTGTAGAACACATAAAAAAAGTTTATCATCTTGGCGTTAAGGATTACATTAAAAAGCCGTTTATGCCAGCCGATTTAGTTTCCCGCGTAAATAAAAAATTTGCCGAGCTTACACCCGCCGAATCAATTTTAATTATCGGTACGAATACGGACGAATTAAAAATTATGCAGGAACTTATTGAGAAAAATTTTGACTACGATTCTTTCATTGCGAAAAATGAACACGACGCCTGGAAAATTTTAAACGATAACAAAATCACGCTGGTTATTGCTGATGCTGAAATAAAATTTATTGACGGCATGAAGATATTAAATTTTATGGCTAATGAAAAAAAGCTTGCTGATGTTCCTTTCGCACTTACCACTTCCGCGAAGATAATTGAACTGCTCGACAAGATTAATTCGCCTGTTTCTGATGAAAAAAATGATACGCCAATCATTAAAAAAATTTCTGAATCTATCGTCGTTCATAATGATAAAAATAAACTTGGTCGCGTCGTGACAAGTTTAGTCGGTTACGAATTAGACGTTAAAGGCTAAATTAATGAGAAATGCGTAATTCGTAGTGCATAATGAGTACCAGCTAATTACGCAATTAGATTTTTCTGCAATTACTCCGCAGGTAAATACAAAAATTCCCCCTCTGTTAAAATAATTTCTACGTTTTAGAAATTTTTAATAGAGGGAAATTTTTTAGTTTTTGTATCAAACTTTTTTTCGTCTGAACATATGGCTAAACTTTGGCGAATACAAATGCGATTTTTCGTAGCGCTTGGAGTTCAAACAATCGCCGACAATAACTAAAGCCGTTCGCGTAATGCCAGCGGCTTTAACTTTTTCTGCAATGTCTGAAAGAGTGCCGCGCAGAATTTTTTCATCAGCCCACGACGCTTTATGTACGATAGCAACAGGCGTATTTTCAGCCAATCCAGCGGCGAATAATTCTTCAACAATCTTGTCAATCAATTTGACGGAAAGAAAAATACAAATCGTCGACTGAATTTTGGCAAGTTTGCTAAGCGATTCGCTATCTGGAACGGGAGTTACGCCGCTTTGTCGTGTCAAGATGACAGTTTGAGTTATGCCAGGCAAAGTAAATTCTTGTCGAAGAGTCGCCGCCGCCGCTAAAAATGAACTTACGCCAGGAACAATTTCAAATTCAATTCCTTTTTCCGTCAGAATGTCAATTTGTTCTTGAACTGCACCGTAAATTGACGGGTCGCCCGTGTGCAAGCGTACAACGTCTTTTCCCTGCGCGTTGGCAGTTTCCATAATGTATATGATTTCGTCAAGCGTCATTTCAGCGGAATTGTAAGTTTTCACGCCGTCTTTACAACATTTCAGCAGTTCAGGATTAACCAGCGAGCCCGCGTATATGACAACATCAGCCGCGCTTAAAAGTCGTTGACCTTTGACGGTGATTAATTCAGGATCGCCAGCGCCCGCGCCAATTATATGTACCAATTAAGACTTCCTTTCTATTATAGCTTTTAGCTTTTAGGTTTCATTACGAATTACGCATTACGCATTCCTAATTAAATTTTAGCCAGCATTACAAATATTGACGTAATAATTTTTGCGCGTTCGTCAGCAGTCATTTTACCTGCCGCCTCCGATTGATAAATAATGTAAATCGTACGTTTCATCATTTCAGCTTCACGCGTCGTCAACATCCGCATATCGACAAGATAACTTACCATTGCTTTTACAGTTTCAAACGGCGTGTTGGCGTCGATATTTTCAACCATACTTCGATATAAAGTTTTTTTATCAAAGGCGGTATCTTCAACAATCGTTATGCGAATGTAACCGCCAAGGCCGCGTTGAGATTCAACGTGAAAGCCTCTATCGTGAGTAAATCGCGTACTCAATACGTAGCTAATTTGTGACGGCGCACAGTTCACTTTATCTGCAAGCTCCGTCCGCTTAACTTCAATGCTACCGTCCGTTCCTTCGGAAAGTTTTTTCAAAATATATTCCTCTATAGTATCAGCTTTATTGCTTACCATAAAAATCACCTCGACTTTTTGACAATTATATTTGCCATTTTGATTTTTTGCAAGCGTTTTTTTATCAATGCCGAAAAAGAAATTTTGTCAATCGTAAAAAACTGCTGTATAATGCGGAAATAAACTTAAGGGTGAATGACTTTGAAAAAATTTTTTACGAAAATATTTACGCTGATAATTTTAGCCGTCACAATCTTGACGCCGTTGAAAGTTCAAGCGGCGGATGCATGGGCAATAGCGGCACAAGGTCTCGGCATTTATGCGGCGTATCGAAACGCGCTGACAAGCATTTTAGAAATGGGAAATGACGTAAACGCGCAGATGATGGCTAAACGTCAAGATGAACGTGAAAACGGCTTGGATAAAAATCCGCACGATGTGGAAGTTGTCAATGGAATTATGACGCGCCTTGTAAATGACGGCAACTATGAACTGCGCGTAAATTCCCTGCCGTTTATTTGGAGTGTAAACGATAGCGACAAGTTCAACGCCGCTTGCTATCCAATGAATTATATCACGATTAACAAAGGACTTCTGCGCGTGTTGGACGGTGATGAAGACGCTATCGCCGCCGTACTTGCTCATGAAATGACACACGGCATTGAACAGCATTCAGCTAAAAATTACGCGCAGGCTATTGCTCAATCGCTCGGTGCAACTGTACTTGCCGCTAACGTTGATAGCCGCAATGTTGACTGGAACAGCTTGAGTAATATGGTCGGCTACTCAATCGCTAAAAGTATTACGTTGCCTTCCGAACATGAAGCAGATGAAGGCGGCTTTTACATAATGACTAGCGCAGGTTTCAATCCAGGCGGCGGCGCAGTTGCTATGTCACGTATGGATTATTATTTGCGCTATGAAACGCAGGATTTTTTAGAGTTCAACCCGCACGATAAACCTAATGATCAAACTATGAGCGATCACCCTGATTCAGAAGTTCGCGAAGAAAAATTGTCACAACTTATGACTGATTACGGAATGGGACACGTTACGGTTAAAAAAGTTGACAGAAGTTATAAAGTTTACATTGACGGCGCAGAAATTTATACGGCGGCGCTTGCTGGCGAAACGTACAGGTCGGCTAGAAATGCGTACCACTTCGCAGGTGGACTTGCTAAAGCTTTTCATGATTACGATTCAGTCGACGATTGGAAATTCCGTCAAGGCGTTGCAGGTCACATAGATTTTTTGACTGATGATAAAGTTTTTAAGGAACTGCGCGAAATTGCCTTTTCACAAAATATCGGTGAAAAAATTCGTGACGCCGTAACGCTTGCTTATGCAAATGAACCTGCTGACGTTCGGCAAAAATATCTTGATGAAGAAATGGCGCGAAAAGATTATTGGTCGAAAGTTAGATCTGAAACGATTGCCGCGAATAAAAGTTTGGCTAAAAAGTTACGAATCAATGCTGACGTTTACAACGATTATGGCAACGCTGAATTGGCACTGATTGAAATTGACCGCGCATTTGCCGCTGAAAATCAAGATGACATTGCGGAATGTTTGGCGATTCGTGGCAGAGCGAAGGCGATTAACGGCGATTATGAAGGCGCACTTGTTGACGTTAATTCAGCCGTTGAGAAAGACCCATCAAACTTGTACAATTTTTTAAATCGTGCTGATGTTCGGCATATGCGTGGCGAAACTGATGAGGCGTTGGCTGACATTGAAAGAGCGCTTGAGATTGACGACAAAAAAGCGATAAGCTATAAACTTCAAGGCGATATTTACGACGAACTTGGCGACGTTGAAAAAGCTGAAGAAAGTTTTCGTCACTGCTACGAACTTAGCAAGAAAAATCCACACTCCGTCCCTAAAATTTATCTTGAAAAGATTGACCCTGACGCCGCTGAAAAACTTCGTAAGGCTAAGGAAAAAGCTAAAGAAAAATCTGCTGACGAAGAAAATTCAGACGTAGAAAAATAGGTCGTGTTGATTAATTGTAATTTCTATTTTAAAATTTTTAAATTAAACTACTTTTTCTTTGGCGCAAAGAAAAAGTAGCAAAAAGAAACAGCCCGC
>CAMJAZ010000070.1 GCA_946403735.1 uncultured Selenomonadales bacterium | reverse complement strand
CTGGACTTTTATTTTGCCGCGCAGTTCACGTTACGGAAGAAAATGGCAAAGAAATGATAACTGACCATTACATTTACTGCGAAGATATTTACCAAAAGAAAAATGGTCAATGGCTGGTTAAAGGTCGTGACGCGCATTATTACATTAGCGACAAGCGCGTTTTGGGAATGTAAAATTTGGAAGTGGCGACAATGAAACTTGAACACGTTGCAATGTATGTAAACGATTTGGAAAATTGTCGTGATTTTTTTGTTAAATATTTTGGCGCAAAATCAAATTCACTTTACCATAACCCTACAAAAAAATTTAAATCGTACTTTTTGACTTTTGATGGTGAAACGCGGTTGGAAATTATGCATAAAGCCGATATGGTTGACGATAAAAAATCGCTTACACGTACTGGATTTATTCACATTGCTTTCAGCGTCGGCAGTAAAGAAAAAGTTAATAAATTAACGGCACAATTAAAAAATGACGGTTATGAAGTTGTGAGCAATCCTCGAATAACTGGCGACGGTTATTATGAAAGTTGTATCGTAGATTTTGAAGGAAATCAAATTGAAATTACCGAATAAAAATTTTTAGCATAGTTTAAGGAGAGTGTATCGAATGGCAACAATTAAACACGCACCGATTTGTTTAATCATTATGGACGGCTGGGGTATCGGCGACGTTACCGATAAGTACAATGCAATTCAAGTTGGCAATACTCCTGTTCTTGATGAACTTGTAAAAAAATATCCAAACGCGAAATTGCAAGCATCTGGTGAATATGTTGGACTTCCTGACGGACAAATGGGCAACTCCGAAGTTGGACATATGAACATTGGCGCGGGCAGAATTATTTATCAGCCGCTTACTAAAATTACAAAGGCGATTCGTGACGGCGAATTTTTCACGAACAAAGCGCTTGTCGGTGTCACGGATAAAGTTGTAGCAAGTGGCGGCGCACTTCATCTTTTCGGCTTACTTTCACCTGGCGGCGTTCACAGTCATACCGACCACCTTTACGGCTTGCTGAAAATGGCGAAGGATAAAGGCGTCAAGAAAGTTTACGTTCACGCATTTTTAGACGGGCGCGACGTTCCGCCAAGTTCAGCCGCTGAATACCTTGCAACGCTTGAAGAAAAAATTAAAGAAATTGGCATTGGACAAATCGCTACAATTTCTGGTCGTTACTACGCAATGGATCGCGATAAACGCTGGGATCGTGTACAAAAAGCGTACGACGCTATTGCTAAAGCTGACGCGCCGAAAAAAGCTGATTCAGCTACTGCGATTAAAGATTCTTACGACAACAAAGTTACTGATGAATTTGTCATTCCTGTTGTAGTCGGCGATTATGACGGCGTTAAAAAGGAAGACGGAATTATTTTCTTCAACTTCCGTCCTGACCGCGCACGCGAATTGACGCACGCATTTACCGATACAAAATTTGACGGTTTCCCGCGCGTCGAAGAACTCGTTAGCGTTCCTTACGTTACAATGACGCAGTATGAAGAAGGACTCAACGTCGAAGTTGCATACCCGCCTGAAAGTGTTTCAAACGGTCTCGGCGAAACGATTAGCAAGGCTGGTTTAACTCAACTTCGTATTGCTGAAACGGAAAAATACGCGCACGTAACATTCTTCTTTAATGGCGGCGTTGAGGAACCGTACAAGGGCGAAGATAGAATTTTAGTTCCCTCGCCTAAAGTTGCAACTTACGACCTCAAGCCAGAAATGAGCGCTCCTACCGTCACGTTGAAAGTTGTTGAAGCTATCCTTTCTGAAAAGTACGACTTCATCATTTTGAATTTTGCTAATGGCGATATGGTTGGACACACTGGCGTTATGAAAGCGGCAGTCAAGGCGGTTGAAACGGTTGACGTATGCGTTGGAATTTTCGTCGAATGCATGAAGAAAGTTGGCGGCGAAGTTGTCATCATCGCGGATCACGGCAACGCGGATCAAATGTTCGATTACAAATTGAAAGAGCCGTTCACTGCGCATACGACAAATCCTGTACCGATTATCGTTGTATCAGACCGCGTCGCAGAAGTTCAAGAAGGCGCACTTTGTGACGTTGCACCTACGCTTTTGACGCTGGCGGGTATGGAAATTCCTGCGGAAATGACTGGTAAAAATCTTGTCACGTTAAAATAAATTTTGAAAGGTGGCGCATTCCTTGAAAAAAATTTTCATAATGGCGGCGCTGATTGTTACTTTTACGTCGGCGATAGCATTTGCGAACAACAGAATTGTTTCGACAATGTACGTTGTAGAGTGCAACCAGTCAATCACGTTGAGGGACGCGCCGTCGGTTTATGCGAATGAACTTGCGCAAATTCCACTTGGTCAAGCCGTTGGATTTATTGAAAACGCTGGCAATGGATTTTACAAAATAAATTATGACGGTTTGATTGGTTACGCGCTGGCGGAATACCTTTCAGCAGACCGTAGCGGCGTTGCAGGAATATCTGGCGTAGTTGTCAACTGCAGAATTTCAATCACGTTGAGGGACGCGCCGTCAGTTTATGCCGCTGAACTTATGCAAATTCCGCTTGGCGAACGTGTCAGCGTTTATCCCTACGATGAAACAGACGAATTTTACTGCGTACAGTATCGCGGCGTTAGAGGTTACGTTTTAAAAACTTACCTGCGCGTCGAATAAAAATTGTTAAGCTAAAAAATTTTTCCCCTTCTAAAATTTAGTTAGGGGAATTTTTTTATTAAAAATTAAGAAGGTAGAATTTTATTGCGCCAAAAGAAAAAGTAGGTTAAAAAAATTCCTAAAAGCTACAACCTAAAAGCTAACAAAAAACATTTTTTAACGGTAAAGTTGACGATAAAGAAATGAAGTGATAAAATATCGCCGTATGCGACAGCTAAGTTTTTAAGCGGAGGGAGGGAAGATAGCCGTGGCTAACGAAGTCAAAGTAGGGAAAAACGAATCCATAGACAGTGCTCTCCGTCGCTTTAAGCGAACCTGTCAAAGAGCGGGAACGCTCGCCGAAGTCAGAAAACGTGAACATTACGAAAAACCAAGTGTCCGTCGTAAAAAGAAATCTGAGGCGGCTCGTAAGCGTAAATTCCGTTAATTTTTGCAGGACATTTCTTTAGCGTGCAAATTGATTTTTGAACGGAATTTTTCTGTTGAGTTTGTCTCGCTTTCCTTTGTCTATTGGAAAATCTGAACAGTGCCGCTGTCTTTTTCATTTGACGGCGGCATTTTTAAGTTTGTAAAATAGATGTTAAGGCATTTGAATAAAAATCACGATAAAAATTTTGTTCAAAGTCAATACATCAAATTGAGAAGGAAGGAGTATCTCATTGACATATGCCTGAAAATCAATCCTCGCCAGCGGCTAACCGCACGGGAGTTATTTCAATCATAAAGATTCTTCAACATTATGGCGTAAAAGATTTAGAAAAAGTTTTCAAAGAAAATCCTTTGACTGATGATAAGGCTGATTGGGAAAAGCTAAAAAAAATTGCTAAAAAGTACAACGTCAAAAGTACGATGATTCGCCCGACTGTTGACGAACTGCGCGAAATTGAATATCCCGCCGTTGCAAAAATGAATGACGGCGCGTATATTGCAATCGGTAGCGCTAACGATGAAGTTTTGCTAATCATTGATCCCAGACAAAATAAACCTATCGCTTTACCAATTAAAGATTTTCTTGAAAGTTGGTCGAACGAACTTTTAGTTTTTTCAGCCGCCTTTAGCTGGACTTACTTTAAAAAAAGATTTAATGTCGACTGGTTTTTAAAAGTTATCGGTCACTACAAAAAGCCACTTGGTGAAGTTTTAACTTCGTCACTATTCCTGCAGTTAATGGGAATTGCAATGCCGCTTATCACGCAGGTTATCATTGATAAAGTTATCGGAAACAGCGGCTATTCGACGCTAACGGTTATCGGTACAAGCATGATAGTTTTTTTCTTCATGCAATCGCTTTTAACCTTCGTCAAAACGTACATAATGAACCATACGACGAATAAACTTGACGCGATTTTAGGTACAAGATTATTCCGTCACTTAATCGCCCTGCCGTTGCCGTACTATGAAAGGCGGCGCGTAGGTGATACGTTAATGCGTGTCGGTGCATTGGGACAAATTCGCGAATTTTTAACTGGCACTGGCTTAATGACGATATTAGACGTATTTTTCTCCGTCGTCTTCATCGGATTTATGTTTTGGTATTCCGTACCGCTTACGTTAATTTCGCTGTCAATCGTCCCGCTTTACATTATACAAAACGTCTGGGCAGTACCGATTATCAAGCGGAAAATTGAAGCTGTATGGCGTACTGGTGCAATGAACAACGCCTTCATGGTCGAATCAATCACGAACATTGAAACGATAAAGGCATTGGCAGTTGAACCGCAATTCGTCAATAGGTGGGAAAATCTTTTGGCGCGTTACGTAAGGACGACTTTTGAGAACGTAAAATTCAACTTAGTCATCAACGCATTCAGCGGCGTATTACAAGGCTTGCTGTCAATGGCAATTCTCTGGTACGGCGGACACATGGTAATGGACGGGCTTTTAACGCTTGGACAGTTAATCGCGTTTCAAATGTTGTCGGGTCAAGCTACAGGACCTATGACAAAACTTTTGACTATGTGGCCTCAAGTTCAACAAGTTGGATTAGGACTTGAACGTATCGGCGATATTTTGAATACGCCAATGGAACCGATTGTTCACGAAGTTGGCAAGCGTGGTGAACAAAGAATTAACGGTGAAATTGACATTAATGAAGTTTCCTTCCGCTACCGCGTAGATTTACCGCTTGTCCTTAAAAATATTAATCTGCACATTGCGCCAGGTGAAAAACTTGGAATTGTCGGCAGGTCGGGTTCAGGTAAATCAACGTTGACTAACCTTGTACAAAATTTGTATATTCCAGAGGCTGGCAACATTACAGTCGGCGGCATTAACACAAAGGAAGCTAATCTTGGCTGGCTTAGAGATCAAATTGGCGTAGTTATGCAGGAAAATTATCTGTTCAATGCCAGTGTACGTGACAACATAGCCGTCAGCCGTCCAACTGCTACAATGGATGAAATTATACGTGCGGCGCGTCTTGCTGGTGCGCATGAATTTATTTTGGAGTTGAAGGAAGGCTATGATACTAAAGTCGGTGAACGCGGCGATTCACTTAGCGGCGGTCAACGTCAACGTGTAGCTATAGCTCGTGCACTTTTGGCTAATCCACCAATTTTAATTTTCGATGAAGCAACATCCGCGCTTGACTATGAATCAGAAAGAATTATTTTCAACAATATGGAAGCTATCGGCGCAGGTCGTACGATGATGATAATTGCTCACAGACTTAGCGCAGTTAGACGTTGCGACAAAATTATTGTTATCGACAAAGGCGAAATTGTTGAAAGTGGTTCACACGAACAATTAATGGCGCTTGGCGGTCTGTATCGGTACTTGCACGATCAGCAAGAATCACGTGGTTAGTAAATAAGAAAGGAGAACTTCCAATGAAATTTTGGAACTGGCTAGTTCACGGCGAAGAACGTGAAAAAGAAACAGAATTTTTACCAGCAATATTAGAAGTCACTGAAACGCCGCCGTCACCTACGGGACGCTTTATAATGTGGACAATTTTAGTATTACTTGTCGTAGGTATCGCGTGGGCATTTCTCGGCAAAATAAATGAAGTTGCCGTAGCGCCTGGTAAAGTTATTCCGTCAGGTCAAGCTAAAACAGTACAAGTTAAAAATAAAGGGATTATAAAAGAAATTTTAGTTGAAGAAGGGCAAAAAGTTGAGGAAGGCGACATTCTTGTACTTCTTGACCCTACGACGACAGCGGCTGATTACGACAGCTTGAAAAAACGCGCGGCGTATTATAACCTTGACATTCAACGCTTGACGGCTGAATTAACTGGCGCACCTTTTATTCCAGAGGAAGACCCTGACCTTGAACCGCATGATTTAGCGGCGGAAATGGCGCTTTATCAAAGCCGTACAAGAGATTATCAAACGCAGATGCAAAGTCGTCAAGATGTCATTGCGCAGAAACAAGCTAGACTTCAAGCTACAATGGCAACTTTTGAAAAGTACAATGAAGGTTTGAAAATTGCGCAGGAAAAGGAAGCGCGGCTTAAAGCGTTGATTGAGGAGAGCGCAATTTCTGAATTCCAACTTTTGGAACAACAGAATCAAACTATTGAGTACGCGCAAAATGCACAGGCGGAACTTGATACAATTAACAGCATTCAAGCTGAAATTGCGGAGGCTGAACAAAATTTAGCTAACGTCAGCGCGTCTTATCACAAAGATATTATGACTTCCCTTGTTGAGGCGAAGAAAGAATATTATTCCCTCGTCGAATCGATTAAAAAGGCGGATGAAGATGCGCGTATGGCAACGATTGTTGCACCTACAAGCGGACGTGTTTACAACCTTAATGTTCATACCGTAGGCGGTATCGTCACGGACGCCCAGCCGTTAATGCAAATTGTTCCTGACGACGTTAAACTTGTCTTTGAAGTTTACGTGGAAAATAAAGATATTGGATTCGTTAAAATCGGAATGCCTGTTGAAGTCAAAGTGGATTCGTTTAACTTCCAAAAATACGGTATGATTGACGGTACAGTTACGGAAATAGGTGCTGACTCTTACAAAGATCCAAGCGACCAAGAAACTTATAATAAGTTCAAGGTTATTGTTACGCCGACTGGTAAGAATAGCATTGACGTTATGGGCGAAGAAGTTCCGCTTAGCGTAGGTATGAGCGTGAATGCGGAAATTAAAATTAAAGAAAAGCGTATCATCGACTTCTTCCTAGATCCGTTCCGCAAGTACACTTCCGAAGCATTGAGGGAGCGCTGATTTATGCCTGAAGATAAAAATAAAAATCCACAGCAAGGCGGACTTGTACCTAGCGGCGGTAATGTTCCACAAAATCCTAATCAGCCGCCGCAAGGCAAGCAGGCGTTGGCTAAAATTGATTTAGCTAAGGTTCAAGCAGACCAAGTTAATAAAAATCAAGCTGTTAGCACAGACGTTAAATCGGAAGACGGCGGACGCGTAAACGGCATTGATACAGGACTTGCTTGTCTTATCGCCATTGCTAAATACTATAACATTCCCGCTGAATATCGCCAACTTGAGCGTGCTTACGTACTTTCAGAAGGTAGCGTAGACTTTACAACGTTAGTTCGTGCCGCGCATGATTTAAAGTTAAAAGCGCGTGCATATGAAGGCTTGAAAGAGGCTGACTTAGACCGCCTTATCTATCCTGTCATGATTCTGTTGAAGTCGGGCAGAAAGGTTGTCATTACGACGATTCGCGACGGCGACATTTACATAATGGACC
>CAMJAZ010000069.1 GCA_946403735.1 uncultured Selenomonadales bacterium | reverse complement strand
TTTAATTTCTTGATTATATTTTCACGGATTGCCGAAAAAACTTTTGAGTGAAATTGATTTGGAACAATTTAAAATTTGTGTGAATCAAGAAATAATTTCAGAGTACACAGAAAAAATTGATAAAAAATTTTCAAAATCGAAATATATTTTGAATATGGAACTTCGCGAAAAAATTTTTAGCAGTTTTAATAGTTTTGACAAAGTTTCAAACTTAAAAGTTTGCCGAGACACTGACGACGATAAATTTATAAATTGTGCGATAGACGCGAAAGCAATTTATATAGTAAGCGGCGACAATGATTTATTGGAGCTAAAAAATTTTGCAGGTATTGAAATTGTTACTGCACGTGAATTTTATGAAAAGTACATTAAAACTTCCACAACTTGAAATTTTTTATCCCGCGCATATTCGGCGGGAAATTTTATTTATAGCTGGCGGCAGGCGTCCTGACGAAAAATATTTTGTCGAACTTGCACGCAGTAGGGAAATTTTCGCCGTCGATAAAGGTATTGAAATTTGCCGTGACTTGAACATTTTGCCGCAAATTTTAATTGGCGACTTTGACAGCGCTAAAAGTTCTGCTGTCGATTGGGCGCTTGAAAATAAAATTCCGATTGAACGTCACCCCGTCGATAAAGATTTGACTGATACGCAACTTGCCCTTGAATTGGCTGAAAAAAATTCTGCGTCGTACATAATCTTAACTGGAATTTTCGGCGGCAGGTTCGACCACCTTTTCAGCAATGTTTTTACCTGCGCGGCGTCGACGATTAAAACTTGTCTTGCTGATGAACGCGAAATAATTTTTTTTGTACACGGCGGCGAAAGTGTCAACGTGAAATTTTTTGTACGTCCTAAAAATTTGTCACTTCTGCCGATGAATGAAATTTGCGAAGGCGTGACGATTAACAATGTTCATTGGCAACTTGACGGCGCAACGCTTAAACAAAATTTTCCTAATGCCGTTAGCAACCGCGTTGAATCTGATGAAATAAAAATAAATCTTGACAAAGGCACGCTTGCAGTTTATTTTAGCTTTTAAATTTCTGACGCTTGAATTTTTAGTGAGGTGATTTTTATTTCTGCGCTCGACGATTTAATTTTACAAATTCCCGATGAAATTCTGCGCGGACGCATTCAAAAGGAACTTGCCGAATTGAAACGTACTAAAGACTTCGGCTTAGTCTTTGAAAATCACAATCCCGAATGTACGCCGCTTTACAACGTCCCAGTCAAAGTTAATTCCCTCGTCGCACTTAAGGCTGGCAAGCTCAATGAAATGTTCCGCGTTATTGCTATCGACAACGACAAAGTTTCTTGCATTCGTGACGACAAAATTTTTACTTTCAACTTAAATGAACTTGTAACCGTCGCGCAATTCGGCGATCCAATTTATCCGTACCTTCAACCTATCGACGCCGTTTGCAATGCGCCTGATTCCAAACTTTGGCACGCGCTTATTGATGCGGAAAATTATCACGCACTCCAACTTCTCAAATATCTTTACGCTGGCAAAGTCGATTGCATTTACATTGACCCGCCGTATAACACGGGCGCTCGCGATTGGAAGTACAACAATGATTATGTTGACGCCAGCGATGATTTCCGCAGCAGTAAGTGGCTGTCTATGATGAAAAAGCGCCTTGAACTTGCTAGAGAAATTTTAAATCCTAAAACAGGTGTTTTAATTGTCACGATTGACGACAACGAACTTTTTCATTTGGGCTGTCTGCTGGAAGAAATTTTTAAAGGCTATACAAGATTTTGTATAACAATAATTCATAATCCAAATGGCAATCAAGGAAAAAATTTCGGCATAACAAATGAATTTGCATGCTTTCTTCTTCCTTCTAAAGATCAATTATTGTCTTTAGAAGATAGACAAGATACGCCAGACATTAGACCTTTAAGAGACGTTTCAGGAAATAATAATTTGAGAACAAATGCCAAAAATTGTTTCTATCCAATATTTGTAAAAGATGAGAAAATAATTGGATTTGGTGACGTTTGCCCAAATGATTTTCATCCAAATTCGGCAAATATTAAAAGAGATGACGGAGTAATAGAAGTTTATCCTATTGATGTTCAAGGTGTAGAAAAAAAATGGGTATTCGCAAGAAATAATGTTGAATCTATTACTGATGAATTGTCTGTAGAGTGGAATAAAAATCGTGAAATATTTGATATTATCCGCAAGAAAACTCGGTTTACATATAAGACGGTTTGGGCTAAAAAAGAATTTAATGCTAACAGTTATGGTTCAAAGTTGATTGCAAAAATTTTTGGCAACAAAAGATTCGATTATCCAAAATCTTTATACGCTGTTAAAGAATGTATTCGTGCTGTTTGTGGTGATAAACCGAATGCGCTTATTGTAGATTTTTTTGCAGGAAGTGGAACGACGTTGCACGCGGTAAATTTGCTGAATGCGCAGGACGGCGGCAATAGGCGTTGCATAATGGTTACGAACAATGAAGTTTCCGACGCCGAAGAAAAAAATTTGCGCCGCGCAGGTTATACGCCAAATGATGACGAATGGCAAAAATTGGGAATTGCGCGTTACGTGACGTGGCCGCGAACAGTTTGCAGTATCGAAGGGCATAACATTAACGGCGAGCCGCTGAAAGGGAAATATCTTGATACAGAAATTGAAATGGCGGACGGTTTCAAGGCAAATGCGGCGTACTTCAAGCTGGGCTTTTTGAACAAAGATTATGTTGAAATGGGCAGGAACTTCAAAGAAATTTTGCCGTTGCTATGGTTTCAAGCGGGCTGTCGTGGCGCGTGTCCAAGTGTGGCAGATGAAAAAGATTTGCCGCCAATGTTGATTCTGCGCGAAAATAATTTTGCCGTGCTGATTGACGAATCATATTACAGCGAATTTGAACAGGCGATAACTGCCGAGCCGTCGATTGATACAATTTTCATCAGCACTAAATCAAATTATGGTTATCGGCAAATTATTAGCAACTTCAAAGACAAAGTGACGTACCAGCTTTACCAAGATTATCTAGATAATTTTAAAATAAGTGGGTGATTGAATGAAATTTGAACTAATGCCCTTTCAAAAATTTGCTGTGAAAAAGTTGAGGAAATTTTCTATAAGAGGGTATCAACATTTTTTTGAGGACGGCGAGCCGCAAGCGATTTCATTTACAGCCCCGACTGGCGCAGGTAAAACGATAATGTTAGCGGCGTTTGTAGAAAAAGTTTATCACGGCAGTGAAGAATATCCCGCGCAGTCAGATGCAATTTTCGTGTGGTTGAGTGATTCGCCCGAGCTGAATAAACAGTCAATGGACAAATTTTTTTTCAATGCCGACAGAATCAACCATTCACAACTTGTAATGATTGATGAAAGTACTTTTGACAAAGAATTTTTTGACGACGGAAAAATTTATTTTTTGAACACGCAGAAGTTGAGCAAGAGTAGCAACTTGACGCAGAAGTCAGATACTAGGCAGTTCACAATTTGGCAGACGTTGCAAAATACTATTAAGGCGAAGGCAGGGAAAATTTATTTCATAATCGACGAAGCGCATCGCGGAATGAAAGGCATTGCGGCGGGACGAGCTACAACGATAATGCAAAAGTTTATTAAAGGTAGCGTGGAAGATAACCTTTCGCCCGCGCCGTTGGTTATCGGTATGTCAGCGACGCCAGAACGTTTTAATAATTTGGTGTCGAATAGTTCATCAGGCATTCAAAAAGTCACCGTGACAAATGAAGATGTTCAAGCATCAGGCTTGTTGAAAGAAAGAATAATTGTCCTTTATCCCGACGATGAAAAAAATAAAACTATTTCAAAAGATATGGCGGTATTAGAGGCGGCGGCTGATGAATGGAAAAATAAATGCGAACATTGGCGGCAATATCTTAGTGAGCAGGGCGAAAAAAATTTTAATCCCATTTTTGTCATTCAAGTTGAAAATGGTACGGCAAATAAAATTTCAGCGACAGACCTTGATGAATGTTTGAAAATAATTTCTGCGCGGACAAAAATAAATTTTGAAGTTGGGGAAGTCGTTCATACTTTTGGACAAAGTCAAGCAGAGTTGCCGATAAATAATTTGCGCGTACCGTATGCCGAGCCGTCTAGCATTGCGGGCAACGATAAAATTAAAATTGTGTTTTTCAAAGAAAATCTTTCTACGGGCTGGGATTGTCCACAAGCTGAAACTATGATGTCATTTCGCCGCGCAGTTGATTCAACGTACATAGCGCAACTTTTAGGGCGAATGATTCGGACTCCACTGCAAAGACGAATTGAACTTGACGACACCTTAAACGAAGTTCATTTATATCTGCCGCATTTTGACAAAGAGACGGTACAAAAAATTGTTGACGCCTTCAAGCAATCGGATGGCGGCGCAATTCCCGCAGAAATTATCGGCGAAAATATTAATAATAGAAAAAATAAGATGTTGACGGTTGAAGGTGTTCCAAACATTTCTGCGCGGCACGGTAAAAAAATTTCTACGGCAACTTCAAAAGATAATCTTTTTTCAGCTGATAATAAAGTTACAACGTCTGCTGAAAATTTCAAGCCGCCGACAACTTCAACGTCACCTGCAGTTAAAGGTAATGACGTAGCCGCCGAAAAAAAATTGCCTGTCAAATCGATTGACAAGCCGAATAATGTTGAACCTGCTGAAATTTTTGAAAATGTTGACAAAGAAATTACGCCGATTGAAGAATCTTTCGACCGCGCAGAAATTGTAAAAGCTATTAATGAAATGGCGCTGTTGACTTATAAAGTTGGACGCGTACGGACGAGTGATTATTTAAATTCACTGTTGAAAATTTCAAATTTCCTTACGCGCAGTGGACTTTGTCGTAGCGCTTTTAACATTACGCTTGATGAAATTGTTATGCTTATTCGCAGGTACATTGACAAGCTAAAAAGTTCTGGCGAATATGAAGCGCTTAGCCTAGAAACTAGAAAATTCAGATTTAATGAAACCGTACTTAGTACGTACGGCAAAATTATTAAACAAGTTGTCAATCCCAATTTATTCGTGACGACGGACGCGGACATTGACAGGCAATTTGCTCAAGCCGAATTGCGCTTTAAAGATTCACGCATTGGGCTAGAATACGTAAATAAATTTTCTGACGCGGACGGAATTATTAATTGCAAAATTGACGTGATACTTTTCGTGTCGAACGATAAATGCCTTGAACAGCTTGAACAATTTGCTAAAAAGAAATTCCATGAACTGAATGACAAATTCAGGCGTGAAACTGTCAAGCTTACTGATAAATGGCGCAGTGAATACGACAAAATTGTTTCGGACAGCGACGAAGTTAGCAAACATAATTTTACTTTGTCTGAATCAATTAACCTTACGCAGGACGCCGAAGGAAAAGTTTATGAAGATCATTTGTTCGTTGAAAGAAAGACTGGTACAGCAACGGTTAAGCTTAACAGTTGGGAAGAAAATATTTTGAATGAGGAGCGGCAACGTAAAGATTTTGTTTGTTGGATAAGAAATTCTGTAGGGAAAAGTTTTTCATTGTGCATTCCGTACCGAAACGAACACGACGAAATTAAATCATTTTATCCTGACTTTTTAATTGTTCGTCACGATGAACACGGCTATATAGTTGATATTTTAGAGCCGCACGATCCTAATCGCCGAGATAATATTGGGAAGGCGAAAGGTTTAGCGGAGTATGCAAAAAAGAATAACGCTGTGGGACGATTACAACTTATCCGTGAAAAAAATTTAGCTGGTAAAAAATTTTTTACGCGGCTTGATATGTCTAAAAGCGAAGTACGCGAAAAAGTTTGCAGTGCAATGACTAATGGCGAACTTGATAATATTTTTGAACAATATGGTGAAATATAACGTCGAGTTAATCGACAATTTTTTTTTGTAAAAAAATAAGCGCCACTATTGGACGCTTTAAATTTACTTTAACTTTTAGGTTTAAATTGTCCCGTAAGATAAGGACTTGGAAAAATTTTTATGTTACAATCTAAAAAAATTTGGGAGGCTTTGAAATGTATAACACAGTTAAAAGTTCTTCTAAGAAGAAAACTTTTTCGCTCATTTTGAAAAATGATTTTGAAGTTAAAACATTGGAAGATTTACGCGAAAATTTCGACCTTGAAAAAGCTGTAAAATATTTTAAAAGCGGCGAACTTTTGCAGTGGCTTGAAGATAGATTTTATGATGACGAAGCTGAAGCGCTTGAAAATATTTCTGCCAATGATAAAAATTTATCGCAAAAACTTTGCGCGGCGCTTGGTGTCGAATGTGACGACGATTTAGAATTTATTCGGCGTATTCGTGAAAAGAAAAAATTTCTCATGGAAAAAACTGACGACGAAAATATCATAGACAATGCCGTTATAACTGCGCTGAATCAAGATGATCTTGCAAATTTGTTACACTTGGATTATCCGACAATTTATCTTTGCGGCGAAAATTTTAGCGTACCGATTCGCATTTCTGACAAAAAATATATCGGAGTGCTTTCTACTCCAAAAATTAAAATTCGTGCAAATTCCGACGAAGAACTTGCCGCGAAAAAAATTGTCTTTGAAAATTGCAAATTAGCTTGGCGTCAAGAAACGCCTATGGAAGCGTTGAAAGCACTGGCTAGTAGACTTTTTGGATTGAATGGCGTATGGCAAATTATCAACCAATATTATGAAGTTGTATCCAATTACGACAAATTGAGCAAAGCAGAAAAAACTATGGCAAGAAATTTGTGTTGCAGTGGAAAGTACAAAGAATCTGAAATTGTTTTTATGATGTTCAGAGAGGATTTATCTGACGGCTTTGCACTTACTACCGACGCTTTTTGTACAGGCGGAACTTCAGGCGGAAATATCATAAATTACAAAGTAATAAAAGATATACAATTAGATAGTTTTGATATAGTTACAGAGAACAATACAAATTCATTTTCTTTTAAATATGACGGCATTTTAAGATACAATCGAAATATAGCTGTGCAAGTGAAAAAATTTCTTGATGTCGTTAAAAATTTGTAGTAGATAAAATTTAATCGGTACATAAAAACTCCTACGATGTATACGCGGGATTTTTTTTGTGCTATAATCGAAAAAATAAGCGCCACTATTGGACGCTTGCGATTTACTTTAACTTTTAAAATTTTTTCATTATGAATTAGCTTGTAGCTAGGTAGTGTTCACATTAAAGAATCAACTACGGTAGCAAATACAATAAAACCCTTAAAGACTACGTCTAACTTATCATACCGCGTAAAGATTCGACGAAATCTCTTGATTCGGCGAAAAAACCTCTCTATTTCATTGCGTTTCCATTTCCCTGCGTATGATTATTTTATTCCTTCAGGGCTGTCATTTGCCGTAACGAAAAATTTACGGCAAATCACGCAGTGATTGCATG
>CAMJAZ010000068.1 GCA_946403735.1 uncultured Selenomonadales bacterium | reverse complement strand
ACTATCTAAGTTTGAATGTGCCGATAGCTTTTTGAAGTTCATCAGCCATACTAGTAAGCTGTCTGCTAGCTGAAGAAATTTCCTGCATCGTAGCTGAAATTGTTTCCGTCTCAACAGAAAATTTATTCGCCGCAGTTTTAATTCGCTTGACTGAATCAATAATTTTGTCGTTGCCTTCATTCGCTTTTTCAATGGCGTCTGTCGTATGACGAATTTTTTCAGTCAATGAGCCTATCTGCGTTACAATTTCGCGGAATGCGCCGCCAGCTTCATTTACCGCATCAACACTTTCCTGCGTCGTCTTAGTACCAACTTGCATTGATTCAACCGCTTTATCAGTTTGACTTTGTACATCAAAAATCAATTTGTGAATTTCATCAGCCGCCGTCGCAGATTATTCAGCCAGTTTTCTAACTTCCTCCGCTACAACTGCAAAATCTCTGCCGTGTTCACCAGCTCTAGCCACCTCAATCGCCGCGTTAAGCGCTAACAAATTAATTTGTTCGACAATGGCTGAAATTGTTTCGACAATGTTTCCAATTTTCTTTGAATGTTCGCCCAACAATTTTATAACCTGCGCGGACTGTTCAACGGAATTTTGCAGGGATTTCATACTTTGTACGGCGTTATCAATCGTCAACGCGCCAGTTTCCGCAGTCTTCATTGCAAAGTTTGACGCATCGACGACACAATTTGAATCCTGTTCAATGACTTTCAAAAGTTTCCGCATATCTTCCACCGCATCAGTTGACGCGCTAACGGCGTTTTGTTGCCCAACAGTTTCACCTGCAAAATCCATAATCGACGTTGCAATTTGATTCGCCGCCTCTGCTGATTGTTGGGAATTGATATTCAAATCGTCCGCAGACTTTGAAAGAGCTGTCGCGCTTTTCTGCGTCTTATGGAAAAAATCGTTAAGCTTGTCAGTCATTATGCCGAAGGCGTTAGCAACTTCGCCAAGTTCGTCATTGGATTCAACAGGAATTTTTTCAAGCGCCAAGTTACCGCGTGAAATTTCGCCAGCCGTTTTGCTAATAGTCAAAATCGGTTTAATCACTGTCCTAGCAATGATATTCGCAACGATAACGATTAAAATCAACATTACGAAACACATTCCGATTAAAATTAAGGTCGAACGATAAGCATTTGCCTGGACAATATCATAAGACCTAAACGACGCGATAACCCAGCCTGTTTGCGGCTCTCTTTCATAGCTTACAAGTTTTTTATCGCCGTTAATCGTAACTTCACCGACTTTATTTTTATCTTAAGTTGCGTCCTTAATGAAAGTGTAACCGCTCATATCTAAACGATCTTCATCTTTTTCAATCGTAAGGGAAGAATGCACCATCAATTTGCCATTACCTTCAAAAATCGCCAGCTCCGCATGGTCATCTGCCGATTCTTTCAAAAAATCTGCCAGCGTCGAAACATTGTAATTGCGATGAATCATTCCTATAACTTTTCCATTAGCGTCTTTAACTGGAACTTCAATAACGACGATAGCAAGCCCCGTCGTCTTGCTTACGATAACTTCTGAAACGGATTCATTACCTTTCATAGCCGCTTCAAAATAATCGCGCCCCTGCAGGTTGACAAGTTTTGAAGTGTCACTGCGTACAAGTTGCTTACCAGAATTTTCAGTGATGATGATGTTGCTTGCGTCTTTGAAAAGCGCGTTAGCTTTCTTTTTTCATATTTGGACTACGATTTTCAGGCGCGGCGACAAGATATTCTTGTACGGCATTATTTACCGCCAAAAGTCTAAGCGCGGTGAAGTTGCTACCCATCATTGAGTAGACTTCTTTTTCAATTAAATCAATTTGGGACGGAAATTCTTCTTCAGCCGCCGTAAATGCTTCATTGATAGCGGTATAGGACGAATACGTCATCATTATGACTAGCGGTGCGATTCCTATTACGATTAAGAGACAAATAAGTTTGGATCGAATACTTCCCAAAAAAATTCACAACGCAACGACCTTTCTAAATTGTAGCGAAAAATTCCGCGTATACTTTACGCTAACTTCCTGAATTTTTTCTGTAGTAAACAAAAAAACTCCATAGAAACTGCCACAAAATTTTCAGTTCCTATGAAGTTACTGACAATTTTAAAATATTTTACCGCGCAGTAAATATGTCAACAACTTGACGTTGCGCCGCGCGTTTAACGTCGAACATTTTCACAAGTTCCGCTACAGCTTGCGTCGGTGAAATTATTCCGTTTAAAACTGCCTCGCGAATTTCAGGCATTCTTCCCATAATCACATTATCTCCGAAGAAAAGATTGTGTAAATGTTCGTCAATCATCGCGTGCATCCAATCCAAAAGTTGACCATCACGTCTTTTTTGAAAAACGCCGCTTTCAGTCGTCACGCGCTTAAAAATTTGAATGACTTGCCAAAGTTCAGCTAATCCAGTTTTTTTCAGCGCACTTGCCAAATAAGCGTGAGTTTCCCAACCTTCCGTAGCGGGGCGTATGAACTCAATCATACGTTCATATTCGCCGCGTGTCACTTTCGCCCTAATTAAATTATCGCCGTCAGCTTTATTTATGACAATCGCGTCAGCAAGTTCCATAATGCCTTTTTTTATGCCTTGTAAATCGTCACCAGCGCCAGTAAGTACGACCAACATAAAGAAATCGACCATTGAGCGAACAGTAGTTTCAGATTGTCCAACGCCGACCGTTTCAATTAAAATTACGTCGTAGCCAGCCGCTTCACACATCAACATTGTTTCACGGCTTTTACGCGCAACGCCGCCTAAAGTTCCACCAGCTGGACTTGGACGTATAAACGCTTCCATACGGCGACTAAGTGTTCCCATTCGCGTTTTATCGCCGAGAATTGAGCCGCGCGTTACCGAACTTGTTGGGTCAATCGCTAGCACTGCCAGTTTATGCCCTTCGTCACAAAGCATATTCCCAAATGATTCAATGAACGTCGACTTGCCAGCGCCAGGTACGCCAGTTATTCCAACTCTAAGCGCTTTACCTGTTCGCGGCAAAAGTCTTTGTAAAACTCTCTGCGCCTTAGCAAAATGTTTTGGATTGTTACTTTCAATCAACGTTATGGCTTGAGATAAAATAACCCTGTCGCCATTAATGACGCCTTCGACAATTTCATCTTCAGTCAACGCCGCACGCCGTTTAGGTTTAACTTTCGACCAATTTGGATTGATATTGCCGACCGTCGTATCTTTTATGCCTTCAATACCGCTCATAACTGCCGATGAATTTGAGACTGCCCATTCTGGCGTAGTGGTAGTGTAATTCGCCAAACTCAACCCTCCCCGCTTTTGAATTGAGAATTTAGAATTAGGAATTAAGAATTTAATTTCCTAAAAGCTACATATAATTAACGGCAACAACGTCCGCCACGAAAACCGCCGCGATAACCGTTATCATAATTTCCGTCGCCGTAGCAACAATCATTGTTGTAGTAATTTCCGCAACAATACTTTTCAGCGTTAGAATCTGCCGCTTCAGAAGTTGAGACGAAATTAAAACTTGCCGCCGCAATCAGCAACGCCATAAAAAATTTTTTCAACATACTTTTATCCTCCAAAATTTTCTTAAGTTTTATTTGACGAAACGCGATTTAAGCGCCAACGTCACAAAATATATTATAGCCGCACAAACTACGATTGTCGACCCCGCCGCAGAATTTAATTCATACGCCAAAAGTAAACCGACAATTCCCGAACTCAACGCAATAGCAACGCTCAATACGTGGTAAGGCTTGACGGAATTTGTTACGTTCCTAGCCGCCGCCGCTGGTAAAACTAAAAGCGCGTTGATTATCAAAATTCCTACCCATTGAATACTTAACGCTACGACGACTGCTAGCATTACCGCGAAAATCGATTCGATAATGTGAGTATTTATTCCGCGACTTCGTGCCAAAGTTTTGTTGACTGATGAAATTAAAAGTTTGTTAAAAAGCGCCGCCCATAAAATTAAAACTGCTATGAATACTGCCGCTAAGTAAATTAAATCGTTCCGCGAAATGCTTAGCAAGTCACCAATTAAAAATCTTGAAAATTTGTTGAACTGTCCGCCAGTCGACATAAGCATTAAGCCAAGCGCTATTGCCGTCGAACTAAATACGCCGATAACTGTATCCGCGCCGCCGTGAGATTTATTTTTTATGTACGTGATTAGTAGCGCAAAAATTATTGAGAATGCTAAAAGTCCAACAATTTCTTCATCAACGCCGATTAACGCGCCAATCGCAATTCCAGTGAATGCGCCGTGTCCTAATGAGTCCGAAAAAAAAGCCATCCGATTTGATACAACCATTGTTGAAAGTATTCCAAATAGTGGCGTTACCAGCAGGACAGCGCAAAGTGCATTTCGCATAAATTCAAATTCAAACATCGTCCGTTAAAAAATATGCGCCCTCCATAAAAAATTTTTATCGACTTCGTATTATATCAGCAGTTGGCAAATTTTGAAAATTAAATGCGAAAATCATTTTACATTTTAACAAAAAAAATCTCCGATGAACTTTTCATCAGAGATTAAAATTTTAAGATGAAATTATTTGTTTTCTGAAAGAATTTTTTCAATTTGCATTTTTAATTCTGGAAATTCGTATTTAATTGTTTTATAAACTTCCTGCATATCAAGAATATCATATTTGTGAGCAATGACATCTCTAAATCCTGCTATAGCTTTCCATTTTATTTGAGGATTTAAGTCGCGAAATTCTATTGTTAAATTTTTTACCAATTCGCCAACTCTCAAAATGGACATTGTCATAGCTAATTTTCGTTCAGAATTCTTTAAAAAATCTTCTAATAAAGTTCCAGAAAAAATTTTTTCAATTTCTTCAATTACTTCAAAAATTTTTTCTAGTGCAGTTCTGTCTCTATGCAGCATAAATTTCAATTTCCTTTTTAATTTCAATATAACTGCCTTCAAGTCCGCCACGGCTTATTACATCAACATTTAAACCAAAGGCGTCTTCCAACGCATATTTTAACGATACGTGAGCAATTAAACCAGCTTTTTCAGGAAAATCAACGATTAAATCAATATCGCTATCGTCATGGAAATTTCCATTGGCACGCGAACCAAACAAAGTAACTCTTTTCAAATTGTATTCGGGAGCAATTTCCGCGACAATTTTTTTTATCTTTTCAATGGTCAACATCTTAATCACCCCGCCAATATTTTAGCCAAAATTATAAAATTTCCTGCCAAAAAATCTCTGACGAGTTTTTCATCAGAGATTGGAATTGTTTAGTATAATTTTTTCAACGTCGCGCCTTTGTAATAATGCGCCAAAATTTTATCGTACGTCCAGCCTTTTTCGGCGTAAGCTTTTGCGCCGTACTGTGAAAGACCGACGCCGTGACCTTTACCGTATCCAGAAAACACAACTTCATCACCGATTATGTTTACTTCAAAAAGAGTACTCGGCAATGAAAATTTTCGTCTGGCTTCATCGCCTTTCATTTGAACAGTTTTTTTAGTGCCGACGATTTTTAAAACTTTCACGCGCCCTGAAGTTGATCTGTCATTTGAAGATTTACCGATTGTCAACGGCGACAAATTAAAACTTTTCAGCGTACCAAAGGCGTCACCCATTCGCGAAGAAAAATCGTAAACCGTAAATTTAACTGTCCAAGCTTGCGTATGCTTATCTTCTTCAGCAATTGCTTGAAGGTGTGCAACGTTGCCGCCCCAAACATTAACAGCGCTTTCAGTCATACCGCCGCTATCTGCGTGAAAAGGTGCGTCGACAGTCCTGCCGCCGTGATACAAAACTTCGCCGCGAGTTTCGGAAACGGCTTTATCAGTCGTTGGAAAAGTTTCAACGCCGCTGTAAACTTGACAATGCGTCGTTGCGCAAAGTTCGTAGCCGTCTTTTTTATGTTTTTCACGATTTTTTAAAACGAAAGTCCGTGCCGCCACGGCTTGAGCTTTCAACGCCTCAATGGGCCAAGATTGAATCATTTCTTTAGGCAGTACGCCGCGCAGATATTCTTCGACTGGCGCAATATTTATTACTGTCATTGTTGAACCGCGTTTTAAAAGTTTGACGCCACCAAAATAATCTTTTCCGTTTATCAGTACGTGCAAGTGTTGTAAGTCATCTTTTTCTGGGCGAATTTCAACGCCGCTGGTTTGAATGTCAGACGCTTTTATTGTAATGGCTTGACTGTTTGGAATTTTTTTTATTTGTTTTTTTGTATCAATGTCCTTCATAATGCAAGGCAATGTAAATTGCAACGTGACTTCATTAACGCCGCTTAAAAGTCCAATGGTAACTTCTGGCTGCCATTTAGATTTTGCCGCGTGAACAGTTCCAGCTGAAGTAAAAAAAATTACCGCCATAAGCGCGGCTAAAAATTTTTTAAACAAAAAATTTTCACGTCCTTAAAAACATTCTTAATTCTAAATTCTTAATTCTTAATTAAAAAACGTCCGCCGTCGTCTAAAAATTTGCAGTAGTTACGAACAGATTCATTAAAATCCGAAAAGCCGCCGTCGTAACCTGCGCGAATTAAATTTCTAGTGTCAGCTTGAGTAAAACTTTGATATTTTTCCTGCAGACCTTCGGGGAAGTCGACGTACTGAATTTTGCCAGTACCCAGCGCGTTGATAACAGCCTGCGCGGCTTCGTTAAAAGTATGTGCTTTACCAGTTCCGCAGTTGTAAATACCGCTTTTAATTTCTTCGTCGTCGAACGCCCACAAATTCACTTTGACAACGTCATCAACAGAAATAAAATCGCGTCGCTGTTCGCCGTCGTCGTAGCCGTCACTGCCTTTGAAAAGTTTAATGACGCCAGTATTTTTAACCTGCTGATACATTTGATAAAAAATTGACGCCATACGACCTTTATGTTGCTCCTGCGCACCGTAAACGTTGAAGTAGCGCAGACCGATAATCGACGGTACAAAATCAAATTCCGTGTCCAATTCATCTATAACGTGGCGAACGTACCTATCAAACATCAACTTTGAAAATGCGTAGGGATTCAACGCGCTTTCACATTCTTCAACTTCGCGGAAACCGTTTGCACCGTCGCCGTAAGTTGACGCGCTTGACGCATAAATAAAGCCCGCCTCTTCATTAAGCGCAAATTCCAACACTGCCTTTGAGTACGCGAAATTTCTTTTCATCATAAAATCTACGTCGTACTCCATAGTATCGGAGCAAGCGCCTTCGTGAAAAATTACGTCTATATCGTCGCTGAAAGAATATTCGTCGTCTTGAATTTTTTCCAAGAACTCATCCATATGTATATAGTCGTGGAACTGCAAGCCGATTAAATTTTTATACTTGTCGCCCTTGCCGAGATTGTCGACGATTAAAATATCTGTTTCGCCGCGCAGATTCAAGCCGTGTACAATGTTACTGCCGATAAATCCAGCGCCGCC
>CAMJAZ010000067.1 GCA_946403735.1 uncultured Selenomonadales bacterium | reverse complement strand
CGTTATCGTTGTAAGTATACGGAACTTCAATAAGCTTTCCGTCTACCCCCCCCCCTCTGGGACTGTTGACGCAAAACATCAATAACATTTTGGCGAATCAGTGATTGTGGACCGTCGTGCCAATTGTCGCCGTGAATTACATAATCTGGTTTCAACTCGGCAATTATTTCGTCGTACATTACATTATTTTGAATGACGACGCGTGATACTTCGGGAATTTCTTCCAGCATTTTTATACGCTCTTCAAAGGATGCTATAGGAAACCGATTATACTTTAACATTGCTGAATCGAACAGTACACCAGCTATAACTTCACCATATTCGCTTGCCTTGTGAATGATATTCAAATGACCTTCGTGTATAATGTCGGTACAAAAACAAGACTATACCTTTTTCAAAAATTTTTCCGCCTTTCAGTTAATTAAGTTTATCTACAAAAGGGTTTTAACAGCGTCACTGATTCGACGCGCTACGTAAACATTATTCATCACGTAAAGGTGAATGCCATTTACGCCGTTTGCCAAAAGGTCAACGATCTGATTCAGTGCGTAGACAATGCCAGCTTCTTGTAATGCGTCTGAATTGTCGCCGTACTTGTCAAGAATTTTTCTGAACTTGACGGGCAACGACGCGCCGCAAATATTCACCATACGTTCAATTTGCTTTTTCTTAGTCACGGGCATAATTCCTGCCTCAATCGGTACGTCGACGCCCAGCGCAGAAATTTTTTCACGGAAATAGTGAAAGTGATTGTTGTCGAAAAATAATTGAGTGATAAGCCCGTCAACTCCCGCGTCAACTTTCGCTTTCAAAAAATTTAAATCCGCGTCGAAGTCCGTTGATTCGGTATGCCCTTCTGGATAGCAAGCGGCGTAAATTTTGAACTTACTGCCAGTCTTTTCGCGTATGAAGGAAATTAAATCGACGGCGTGCGGAAAAATATTTTTCGGCTCAACGTTGGGAACTTTATCGCCGCGCAGTGCTAAAATTGAGTCAATACCGCGCAGTTCAAGTTCTGCCAAAATTTTTTCAACTTCGTCTTTATCAAGATTTATACAGGGGATATGCGCCACGCTTTTTTTGTGGTACTTATCTTTAATTGCGGCGGCAACTTCAATCATACGAGCGCTAGCATTTGTAGTTGAACCACCTGCACCACAAGTCACGCTTATAAAGTCGGGATTTAAATCCGCCAAGCCGTCCAAAGTTTTATAGATAACGTCGACTGGCATATCTTGACGCGGTGGGAAAATTTCAAATGAAAAATTTGCCTTCAAAAACTTTTACCTCCAAAATTTCTAGAACGTGTTATTTGAACTTACTTTTCTTTTGGCGCAAAAAAAAATTAAGTGGACGAGCACACATCCTTGTGCGCCCGTCTTCAAACTTTTTCAATATTAATTAACCTAACATAGCTTCGACTACTGGACGACCAAAATAGACGATACAGCCCATTATAACTATGAACGGCAGGAAAACTTTAATAGCGAATTGCATAATTTGACTTTCGACGCCGCGCAGACCTACAGCCGCTACGCCAATAGCGATTGACTGCGGAGAAATAATTTTACCTACACAAGCTCCAGCCGCATTTGCCGCCGCTAACCAAGCTTGCCCGACAGGACTTGCACCTATTACCAACGCTGAATCCGCTTGCAACTTACCAAAAAGTACTCCACTTGTCGTAGCAGAGCCTGTGATAAATGAACCTGCCGCGCCAATCAACGGTGAAATTGCGGGATAAAGTGTTCCTGTTGCCTCAACCGTTGTCGTTGCCATTGTCGTTATCATTCCGCTGTAACCCATTACTCGCGCAGTGCCGATTATCGTTATCATCGTTATGAACGTCGGGATGAGCGTTTTAACCGTCCTGTTTAATACGCTCAACATATCTTTGACAGTTGCGCCTTGTACGAATCCCGCAATTATCGCCGAAGTTAAAATTAATGTACCTGGCGTAACAATCCACGTGAAAGTATAAAGTCCCGCACCTTCGCCCGTGTAAATCGCTATTGAAGTTTTAGCCTGGCTTAAAAATTCGTGAACTGGCGGAACAAGTTTTGAAGTTAAAATCAAGAAAACAAAAATTAAAATGAATGGCAACCAAGCTTTAACGCCTTTTTCAAATGTTATGTCCGATTTTTCCTCAACAGCTTGAATTTGATATTCTGGATCTTTTACTGGGAACATTCTAGCGTAAGCGATAATCAAAGCCATTGAACAAATTGCACCTGCGACGCCTGATAATCCTTCACCCATAAAATAGGCTGCACCGAGTGACGGCAGTAAAAATCCTAAGCCTGCGACAAGACAAAGTGGAATCATTCCTCTTAATGCTTTTAATGATCCGCCAAACATCACGATCATTAAAAACGGCATAACAACCATCATAAAGCCGAGTTGAACTGTAGCGAACGTTGCAATTTGCGAACCTTCAAAGCCTGTCAACTGCGCTAATGTCGTAAGCGGCAATCCGATTGAACCGTACGACGATTGAACTGCATTTGATAAAAGACAAACTATGATAGCTGAAATTGGATTAATGCCGATACTTGCCAACATTGAGCCGCCTATTGCAACTGCCGTGCCAAATCCTGACATACATTCCAAAAATCCGCCGAATCCCCACGCTATCAATAAAATTATTACGCGTTGGTCGGTGCTTACGGAGTTTAACATTTCTTTGATTGTTTCAATACCTTTTGTGTACACCGACAAATTGTAAGTGAAAATCGCCGAAATGATAACCCAGATGATTGGCCAAATTGCAAGCGTGCCGCCTTCCAATGCCGCCGTGAATGTGTCTGTGTACGTCATGCCGAAAATGCTTGACGATATAATAAAAGCAATTATAAGTGCTACTGAACATGCCTGATACGCTGGCAATTTTAAGACAATCAATGCGATTATCAACCATATTATCGGCGCAAGTGCGGCAAAAAACAGAGTACTCAAAACCTTCATCCCCCTCCTAAAAAAATGCCCTCAACCTACCGTACGAAAAATTTATACGTACAAACTTCGTAAGTTATTTTATATCATTATTTAATATCATTCAATAATTTTTAAAAAACTGTCTTAATATTTTTTTACTTGCAACGTATAAAGAGCAGAAAAAATTTTTTAGGAGGAAATTAAAATGACAAACGAACTTTTGAAAAGTGAAATGGTAAATATGAACGATGAAACATTTCGGCAGAAATTTTTTAATACCGAAGGTCGAATCAATAGAATGACCTACTTAAAACGGAATTTATTTTTATTTTTTATGATATTTGCAACATTATTTGCGATAGAATTTTTTGGCTTTATCGCCGACCTTTCACCAGCTGGAATAAATATAATTTGTAACATTGCAATGATTTTATTCCTTGTACCAGGCTTTTGTTTGGACGTTAAGCGCTTACACGATCTGGGCAAGGACAGCACATTAGCAAAAATCTTTTTGGGATTTTCAATTTTTTCAGCCGCGTACAACTGGCATTTACCAATAGCTATAGGATTGACACCAATAGAAATTATCATCTCGATTGCGTCATTGGGCTTTGCATTCTACCTGCTCTTTGCTAGAGGTGAGGATCAAGATAACCAATACGGTACAGCTCAATAAATCGCAATAAGATAAATTCAAATTCACCAACCCTTTAAACCCCTAACATAAAAAATTTCCTCCATTAATCGATGGAGGATTTTTTTATGGCAAAAATTTTTATAAGCGAATTTTCAAAGTTGTAGTGGAATTTGGCTTGCACTCAAAATTTCTTTCTTCAGGAAGTGACACGCGCAGTAAAAATTTATCGTTGCGGAATTCATCAGGCGGCGCATCAGTTTGATTTTCTGAAACTTGCGGCGGCGAATTTTCAGCGGTAGGATTTTCAGCCGTCGAATTTTCAGTTGCAGAATTTTCCGTAGCGGCAGGACTTTCAGCCGTTGAATTTTCAACCGTCGAAGGCTCGGCAGTTGATTCAGTTGATGTGGCGTCTGCAGGTTCAGCGTAAGCCTTATTTATCCATGAAAAGAAATTGTACGCGGTAGAGTTTTCAGCGTTGGAATTTTCTGTAGGCGTAGGATTTTCAGTCGTAGCATTTTCAGTAGGTGTTGAATTGTCCGTAGCGGTAGAATTTTCTGTAGCGGCAGGATTTTCAGCGGCGGGAACTTCTTCAACAGGGTCGGGCGCAATTTTTTCAATAACAATGCCGTTTAAATTATTTCCGTCAATGGTATAGCTTACCAACTTTCCAAGCGGAACTTTGTTAAAAATTTCTTCGCTGACTTCCGCGACAAGCCAAAGTTCATTGCTGTCACCAACTTTAGCGACAACTTCACCAGCTTGTAAATCTTTTTCAAGTTCGGTTGAATAGTAAATCGTACCGTCGACTGGCGCTATAATTTCTGTTTCCTGCGCCTCCTGCAAGGCAACGTTCAAAGAAAGTTCCGCCTGTTTAACGGCATTTTCTGCACCAATTAAAACTGCTGGCGGCGTCGTTTGAAATTCATCGACGTATTCAATTTCTTCAACGTAGGTCGTCTCGTAAGAAACGCCGTTTTCCGTGTAGTATGAAGATGACGACGACGAATTTTTAGCGTTTTCATAAGCGGCAATGGCGGCGTCACGTTGGACAGCACTAACCGCGCCCATTTCAAAAAGTTCCTTCATACGGTTGGCGCGTTCTTCCAATGCTGAC
This sequence comes from uncultured Selenomonadales bacterium, assembly GCA_946403735.1. GTDB lineage: Bacteria > Bacillota > Negativicutes > Selenomonadales > Selenomonadaceae > Quinella. The sequence goes on along the minus strand of CAMJAZ010000067.1, from coordinate 2,722 downwards.
AAATTTGCAGAACCTGAACTGCTTTCGCGAACAGTTGAAGTTGTAACAGGCGTCCTAACTGCGCGTGTACGTTTAACTGGAACTTTAACCCATTGCCCTTGTTTCAAGTCTTCGTAATTTTGGCGGGCAAGTTCGACGGTATTTTCAAGTTGCTGAATCGTTTCATCAGTGATACTAATTTCAAGCCGCGCAATTACGTCGCCAGCTTTAACTTCTGCGCCGTCCTCAAATAAAAATTCGCTGACTTTACCATTAACAAGAGTCCGTACAGAAACCATTGTTCCAGTGACTTTCGCGTTTTCGATACGCAGTTCACGGAAGGCGTGATAATGTTCAAAGACGCCGTAGCCAATCGCGCCTGCCGTTGCTAAAAGTACAATCAAGCCAAATTTTATTAGCAATTTGATTTTTCCTGAAAGGTCTATCGTTTCCAATTTTTTATCTCCAAAAAAATTTTTAATTTTACATTCTTAATTCTTAATTATTTAAGCGTTACAAGCGTTGCACCTGCGCCGCCTTCATCAATATCTGCCATTACAAAATCTGCTACTGAATGATGACGCCGCAAAAAATCTTGTACGCCTTTTCGCAGTGCGCCTGTACCCTTGCCGTGAATTATCAAAACTTGCTTAAGCCCTGCAAGTTGCGCGTCGTCAAGAAATTTTCCGCAAATTATTTCTGCCTCATCAACCATCATTCCGCGTATATCTAAATTTCGCGTGACGGTAGAAACTTTTTGCAGAAGTTGAGTTGAACCGCGCGTACCGCTTGAAGTCGGCGTCGACGTAGAAATTTCCGCGTGGCTTATAAATCGGCAGTCAGAAAATTTAACCGTCGTCGTAAGTGCGCCAACCTGCGCGGTCAACTTTTCGCCGTCAACGTCAAGCGAAATTATTTTACCATTCTGGTCAAGTGGCTTGATATAAATCGTGTCGCCAATCATCAGTGAATCTTTGCTTATGCGCTTGCCAACTGATTTATCCGCTAAAATAATCGGCGCCGTTTCAATTTCAGCCTCACGAATTTTATCCCGCGCAGATTGAATTGCCTGTTGTCGACGTTTAATGCCGAAGTCGTCAAATTGTTCCTTCAAAGCCGCGATAATTTCTTCAGCCTCGCGCTTAGTCTCACGTACCATAGCCGCCGATTTTTCACGCGCTTTTTTAATAATTTCGCCCTTGCTCTTCTCAATTTCACTGCGCATTTCAGCAAGCTTTTTTTCGTGATTTTCAATCTGAATTTGATGTTGCTGAATTGCAATGTTGCGTTGCTCATAAATCGTACGCTCTGATTCAAGCTCGGAAATTACCTGTTCAAAATTCGCGTGGTCTGCTTTCAAAAATTTTTTAGCGCGTCGAATCAAACTTTGTTGCAAGCCCAATCGTTGACTGATTGCAAAGGCGTTGCTTGAACCAGGAATGCCGATTAAAAGTCGGTACGTCGGCTGTAACGTTTCGTCGTTGAACTCGACGCAAGCATTTTCAATTCCCGCCGTCGTGTACGCAAAAGTTTTCAGCTCTGAATAATGCGTCGTCGCTATCGTTTGAACTTTTATTTTCAGCAACCTGCTAAGAATCGACATTGCAAGCGCCGCGCCTTCGTCGGGGTCAGTACCTGCGCCAATTTCATCAATCAAAACTAAATCGGTCGGCTTAACTTCCTTCAAAATTTTTACAATCTTTGTCATATGCGCTGAAAATGTTGAAAGGCTTTGTTCGATTGACTGTTCGTCGCCAATATCCGCGTAAATGTCCGTGTACACCGCAATTTTTGAAAACGGCGCGGCGGGAATGTATAAGCCACATTGCGTCATCATTACCAAAAGTCCCAACGTTTTCATTGAAACAGTTTTTCCGCCAGTATTCGGTCCAGTCACAAGTAAAATTGTAAATTCTTCGCCAAGTTTTATATCAATCGGCACAACTTCTTTCGGCGGAATTAGTGGATGCCGCGCAGATTTTATGTCAGTGAACTTTGCAAGCGTCGGTTCGGTAGCGTTGAGGTCGTACGCCAATTTAGCCTTCGCGAAAAGTAAATCAATTTCAGCCAAAATATCGACGTTGATTAAAAGTTCGACGGAATTTTTTCTTACGGTGTCACTAAGTACGCGCAAAATCCTTGCAACTTCGTTTCGCTCATCAACTTCAAGCTGTCGAATGTCATTGTTAAGATTGACAATCGCCATTGGCTCAATGAAAAGCGTTGCACCAGTCGCCGATTGGTCGTGAACAATGCCAGGAATTTGTGATTTATACTCTGTCTTGACGGGCAAAACGTAACGGTCGCCGCGCATTGTGACGATAGCGTCTTGAAAATATTTTTGTTTAGCCGCGTCGTGCAGAATGTTGAAAATTTCTGTCTTAACGCGGTTTTGTGCATTGCGAAGTTCACGCCGAATTTTTTGCAACTCAACGCTAGCCGTATCGCGTACTAGCCCGTGTTCATCGACGGTATTTTCAATTTGCTTTTCAAGGTTGCCAAGAATTTCAATCTGCGCGGCACGACTTTTAAGTTTAGGCGCGGCAATTTCAGTTTCCTTGAAAAACTTTTTGACGTTGCGCATTGCATACATCGTCGACAAAATATCTAAAAATTCTTCAGCGCTGGCGGAACTGCCAAGTTTAATTTTCTCCAACGTTTCGCGAATGTCACGAATGCCGCCCAATGGTGGAGAACTTACGGCGAAAACTTTTGGTAAGAAGCATATATGTATAAATTTGCA
>CAMJAZ010000066.1 GCA_946403735.1 uncultured Selenomonadales bacterium | reverse complement strand
GTTACAGTCAAGTTTTGATCCTTTTGAAAAGCGGATACAGCCTTTTCCGTTTCAGCGCCATAAACGCCATCAAATTCAGTAATCGTGTAACCGATTAAGTAAAGTTTTTTCTGCAACGTTAAAACGTCTTTACCTGTAGAATTTTTTGAAAGCGTCGGTGAAGCAAAAGTCCAATTACTGATTGAAAGTAGCATTAATATAAGCAACATCAGAGCTTTAAACTTCATTTGAAATCCTCCGACGTTTTAGGGTCGGGGATTTGGCTTTTTGTTTCTCAAGAGGTGTACTTAATTTGTTTCTTAGTCCATTTCCCTCTCCCTAAACAAATTTGAAGGAAAATTTTTGACGTGGTTTAATGTACCTAGTCAAAAAAAATTCCTCCTCAATAATGCGAGCGGCAACGTTGACTCTTGAATCGGCTGGCAGTTCATCATCAATAATCTGCACTTCGCCTTCATACCGTCCGAAATTTGAATTGTCAATCGTCACGTCACCGAAAGTTCTATTTTTAGGCGAATCGTCGGATTTAATTTGAGCGCCAAGAGATTTTAAAAATTGCCGTCCCTCAATCGCACGAATAACGGATTTTGCAACGTCAGGGCGGCGCGTGAAAGTTTTGCTCAAAAGTTCCTTAGAAATTTCGTCATCAGTCATCATCTGCGCGGTTAAAACAACTTCGTCGTCTTTAACTTGTGAAAGCGCCTTGCATTCATCGAAAGTTGGTAAACCGTCACCAATAATAATAAAATCAGTGCCAAGAGCCGCCAAATATCGCGCTGATAAGTCGGCGGAAAAATTTCTGCAATCCTCCAAAGTCGGCAGCCCTTCACCGATTGGCGGTCGGCGTTTACCAGCAAGCGTTGGAATGAATGCACCTGCGGCAATGCCAAAGTCGTGCAGAAGTTTATTTTGGTTTATAAAGAAATATGAATCAAGTCCCGTATAAGGTCGCGGGTAAAAATTGTGTAGGGCTGTTATGTTCGCAAATTTTGCGTTTAAATTTTTCAGCTCATTAAGAAAATCTTCGTCGACGGTGGAGGCGTTAAGCTGAATTTTGCGCGTCTTACTTAATTTAGCAATTCGCGGCGTATCGAATCCGTCATCAAGACGCGGCGTCACGGGCAATTCTTCACCGTTGAAAAATGTATCTGGGCTTACGTCCAAGATAATTTCAAAATTATTTTTCATAGCGGCGGTTAAAATTGCCAAAAACTCATCTTCAACATTTTCTGTATCAGATGCTTCGGGAATCTGCGCGGAAGTGAAAAGGTACTTCATACCAAGTGAGGAGGCAAACTCAATAAGCTCAAGATTTTCTTGAACGGTATAGCCGAGTCCTGCGTAAACCGATATTCCTTTCTGCATTTGAGTTTCTCCTTTCTAGGTGTTAGGGATTAGTTTTTAGCTTTTAGTTTACAGAAAAAACAATAACTACTGACTACTAATTACTTACTAATAAGTTCGTAGACAGCGGCTTTTGCACTGCCATTAAATTTTTTCAAAGTGTCAAGCGCTTGCTGTTCAGTACAACCTGTAGCCGTCATAACAATTCTTTTAGCCCTGTCGCGCAGTTTATCATTAGTCGCAAGGACATCGATCATCAAATTTCCGTAGACCTTGCCCAAGCGAATCATTGCGCCAGTCGTCAACATATTCAACACCAATTTTGTCGCAGTACCAGCTTTCATTCGTGTTGAGCCAGTAATAACTTCTGCACCAGTAATTGGAGTTATAGCAATGTCAACGATATTTGCAAGGGCGGAATTTTCAACACAAGATATTCCAACAGTTGACGCACGAATTTTTTTAGCGTATTTAATGCCAGATAAAACGTAGGGGGTACGTCCCGACGCGGCAATACCAACTAAAACGTCAGCCGCTGAAAAATCTTTTTTGTCAAGGTCGATAATAGCCGCCGTCGTGTCATCTTCCGCACCTTCCACCGCGCAGGTTAAAGCAACGTCGCCGCCAGCAATTATTCCTTGAACGAGTTCAGGATTTACCCCGAACGTTGGCGGGCATTCAGAGGCATCAAGTACGCCGAGCCTTCCAGAAGTTCCCGCACCTATATAAATTAAACGTCCGCCGCTTTTTAATTTCTGCGCGATTAAATCGACTGCATTTGCAATTTGCGGCAGAACTTTTTCAACCGCCATTGCAATTTTTTTATCTTCGTCGTTAATCAGCCGTACCATTTCCAGCGTTGAACATTTATCGATATTTGCTGTTGCAGAATTTCTCTGCTCTGTCGTCAATGTAGCTAAATTCATTTTTTTTACCTATACAAAAATAATTCTACATTCTTAATTCTTAATTCTTAATTCAACTTACGGTATCCAGATTAAAGTTGCAATTTCAGGATTATCATCAATAACCAGTTGATCTTTATAACGTTGCAAAGGCGCAAAAAGCGGCGCACCTTTCAACCGAAGTTTAAATCTTAAAAGCGTGTGATTATTTGCACCGTAAATCGGAATACGCGCCAAAGTTCGATGTTGCGGCAAACTATGCGTCAAATTATAATCTCGCGTGAACGCGGCACGGTAGCCAGCCTCCTGCGTCAAACTTTCAATATCTTGGTCGTACTTCCCGCCAGGATACGCTATAAAATTCACGGGCTTTTTCATATACCATTCAATAGCCTGTTTGGAATTGTACAGTTGATCCCATATTTTGTCACGCGATTTAATTTTAGTTAAAGATTTATGGCTAAGCGTATGGCTTTCAAAATCAACTAAACCACTGTCCTGCATTTCACGCGCTTGCTCCCACGTTAAATAATTGGGGTACAAGTTGAGAAAATCTGTAACTAAAAAGACCGTCGCTTTCACGTTGTACTTTTTGAGAATCGGAAAAACATTTTTGTACATTTCAACGTGTCCGTCGTCGAATGTAATGACGGCAGGTTTAGGCGGCAACGTTCCATTACCGTCCCACGCGTCTAAAAGTTCGGTCGGCGTTATAATCGTGTAGCCGTCGTCAAGCAAATATTTTATCTGCGCGTCGAACTGTTCAACCGTCAGCGTCAATTCGTCCTTGTCAATGTCGTTTACTTGATGATATAACAAAATCGGCACGCCGCCTTCTTCGCGTTGAAAAAGATGGAATATGAATCCGCCGATTGCCGCAAAAAGTATCGCTAAAAATATCAGCAACTTTTTCACGCGAATCACTCCTTTTTAGTTAGTAGTCAGTAGTGAGTAGTGGATAAAATTTTACTACTTACTAATGACTAATCAAAAAAGTTTTTCAGTATTTTTTCATTTTGGTTAATTGTAAATATATAACAATGTTTCGACGCTGTCAAGGAAGAAAATGTATTCAAAAAAGTTTGGAAGGAATCCTAACATAAACGGCGAAAATTTTAGCCGTAATATATCAAACTTATCATAATTCATTAGGAGGAAAATTTTATGAAGATAGGAATTTTAGGCTACGGAAATTTGGGACGTGGCGTCGAATTGTCGGTGAAAAATAATCCTGATGTTGAACTTGTTGCAGTGTTCACGCGCAGAAATCCTGATAGCATTAAAATTCAAACGCCGAATGTTCCAGTTGTAAGCGCGAATGATGTTGAAAATTGGGTCGGCAAAATTGACGTGATGATTTTATGCGGCGGCAGTGCTACGGATTTGCCAATACAGACGCCGAAGTTTGCTGAAATGTTTAACGTAATTGACAGTTTCGACACTCACGCGAAAATTCCTGAACACTTTGCAAATGTTGACGCGGCGGCTAAAAATTCTAATCACGTCGCAATAATTTCTGTTGGCTGGGATCCAGGTTTATTTTCACTTGCTCGCGCATATTTCAACGCCGTATTGCCAAATGGTCATGATTATACTTTTTGGGGAAAGGGCGTAAGTCAAGGGCATTCCGATGCAATTCGCCGCATCAAAGGCGTGAAAAATGCCAAACAGTACACCGTACCAATCAACGCCGCGCTTGACGCCGTTAGAAGTGGCGTTAATCCAAATTTGACGACTCGACAAAAACATCTGCGCGAATGTTACGTTGTACTTGAGGAAGGCGCGGACGCCGCTGAAGTTGAACGCGAAATTAAAACTATGCCGAATTATTTTGCTGACTACGACACGACAGTTAATTTCATAAGTGAAGATGAGTTGCTGAAAAATCACGCAGGTTTAGCGCACGGCGGCTTTGTGATTCGTACAGGACAGACTAGCGCGGAAAATAAACACGTTATCGAATTTAATTTGAAGTTGGATTCCAATCCCGAATTTACGGCAAACGTTTTAGTTGCTTATGCACGGGCGGCTTATCGTTTGAACGGTGAAGGCAAAAGCGGTTGTATGACGGCGTTTGACATTGCGCCAGCGTACTTGTCACCACTTAACGGCGCAACGTTGCGGAAGACTTTACTGTAAAATGGCTTTAACTGCTCCAACGCCGCCAACTCCACCGACTATTGACAAAGGCGACGTACAATCTTCAACGCCGCGAATTGACGCTCACCAATTTTTTGAAGTGCCAGAAATGCCTTTTCATTCGGGAAATGGTAAGACTGAAACGGTTGATGAAACGTCGAAGGTTGACGGTCAAACTACTAATGAAAAAGTTATCGTTGATGAAAAGCCTGCGTCAACTGCCACGCGCGAAGTTACGACGCCCGAAGATATGGCGCGTGATGCCGTTGCTAATGGTTCAGGCGCATTGACTCGGCGAACTGTTACCCGCGCAGATGATTCTGACGGCTCGACAAATTCCAATCAAAACGTAAATTCAAATTCAAACGCTAATCAAAATTCTAATCCAACTCCAAATACAAATACGAATACCAATTCCAATTCCAATTCAAATTCAAACTCAAATTCAAACGTCGTCAATGTTCCAGCGCCGCAAATGCCGCCAAGTACAAATTCTGAAAGTTATGAACGCGGACAAGCTGTTCTGCGTGAATTTCGCGATGAAGATAAACGCCTTGAAGAAACTTCGACGGAAAATTCTGCGTCAACTTCCACGCCTGCAAATTTTCACAACAGCGAACAGTACCAAGAAAGTCATGGCGGAATTTTTTGGATTTTAACTTTAATTTTTGTCGTAGCGGCAACTTTCCTTGTAGCGAAAAGATTTTTATTCAGGAGTAAACCTGCGCTGAAAAAATCTGATTTATTTATGAACTCCAGCGAAAAGTTGAAGTCGACGGCAGAAAAATTTTCCACTCCGCCTAAAACTTCCACACCTTCAAAAAAATTTGCGCCGACAGTTGAGCCTGCTAAATCTGCTGAAAAAGTTCCGCCAGTTAAACCAGTTCAACTTCCAAAAAAAGATGACGACGACAAAGGCAAGCACTTTGAGATTAGAGTTTAAATTTGCCTTTGCATCAATAATAAATATTGAAAAAAAGGGCGCACAGGACGTGCGCCCGCCCGCGTAAACGACGTGATGTCGTTTCAGCGGGCTGTTTCTTTTTGCTACTTTTTCTTTGCGCCAAAGAAAAAGTAGGTTAATTAAACTTAAAAATTTTTACCAACTTAAAATTTATAACCAGTCTATAAAATATTTTAGGCAAACGATTTTTTTCCGCGCAATTCTTGACAGATAATTCTGCAAAGAATTATACTTACGAAGAAATTTTACAGTGAAGGGGGTTGACGGCGTACCAAATTTTTGGCACGTCGTGATTAAAATGAGTGGCGCTACAATTAAGGGCAAAATTTTAATGTTCGTGCTACCAATCGTAATAATTGGGCTGGTCATCCTGTCAGGTGTCATTTTCAACTACGTGAACAAAACTTTTGAGACGCAAATTCTTTCAAGCAATTTGAGTACTACAAAGGAAGTCGGCGAAGAAGTTTCAGCGTGGCTCGATAAGCGAATGTTGGAGACTCATTTAATCGCATCCATTTCATCAACTAGAACTATGAATGCGAATGACATGAACCAAAATAACATCTACCGCCTTAAACTTATGCAACAACGTTATCCTGGCGTATACGACAGCGTAAGTTGGGGACCTTTCGACGGCTCTGGCGTTTTGTACGGTCAAACTTCAAGCGGCTTTAAAGAAATGCATAATAAAGATAAAGCCTGGTACAAACAGACTATGACTGGTTCGCAAGACTCGTTTATGTCGTCGCCCGTCATTTCACAAGCTACAGGTAAAATTATCGTCAACTCCATTGCTGTTGCCCGCGATGATAACGGAAAGCCCGTCGCTATGATACTTGCCGCTATCTACGTTCAAGCCGTCATGGATAAAGTTGAAGCCTTAAAGCTCGGCGAACAAGGCTATAGCTTGATGGTTTCTAAGGAAGGCGTTTACATTGTCAATCCCGATGAAAATGCCATTATGAAGAAAAAAATTTCAGAAGAAAGTGATCCTGCACTTGTCGAACTTGGACAGAAAATGTTGAGCGGCAGTGACGGCGTTTACCGTTTCAAAACTCAAAGCGGCGAAAAGATGATAGCATTTTTCACGCCAATTAAATCAACTGGTTGGGGCATGGCTACGCTTGCTTATGAAGATGAACTTTTCGCGCCCGTCACTAATACGTTGACGATTATGATTATAATTTCGCTTACGTTGATTGTTTTAATTTCAGGCGGCATTTGGATAACTGTTAATAGAATTATGAAACCGCTTGGCGCTATGATGGATGAAGTTCGGCAGTTGTCACAAGGTGATTTCCGCGCTAGAAATTTGCAAGTTGATTCGCAGGACGAATTGGGCTTACTGGCAAGGGCTGTTCAAGAAATGCGCAATGGCGTTTCAAAAGTTATTAAGTCAGTCAGTTCCTCCGCCGAAAGTTTAACTGCCTCTACCGAAGAGTTGAACTCTACGACGGAACAATCTGCTATTGCCGCTAATCAAGTCGCTGATTCAATCGGTAAAGTTGCCGCTAGTACCAATCAGCAACTTGATGCCGTTAATGCTATGTCAAATGCGGTTGAAGTTTTAAGCGATTCAATTCAAGTTATGGCGAAAGATGCTGATTCCGCCACGTCGAAAAGTATTGAGGCGTCGAACATTGCACGTGAAAGCGGAGAAACGCTGGAAAAAGCTATTGAACAGATTAAAAGTATTGAACAGTCCTCCAACAAAACTAAAACTGCTGTCACAGCGCTGGGTGAAAATTCGCAGAAAATCGGAAACATTGTCGACACGATTAGCGGCATTGCTGAACAGACGAATTTACTTGCACTTAATGCGGCTATTGAAGCGGCTAGAGCTGGTGAACAGGGGCGCGGTTTTGCAGTCGTAGCTGATGAAGTTAGAAAACTGGCTGAATCTAGCCAAGAGGCGGCGCAACAAATTTCAGATTTAATTAAAGTTACGCAAGCTGATACTGATAAAGCCGTTCAAGATATGGAAGACAGCGTTAAAGTTGTCAAAGTCGGTACGGAAAATATTATTTCCATGAGTGAGGCGTTCAGAAAAATTATAACGATTGTCGGCAAAGTTAGTGAACAA
>CAMJAZ010000065.1 GCA_946403735.1 uncultured Selenomonadales bacterium | reverse complement strand
AATTAAATAAAAAAAGTCGTAGAAAAAATTTTTCCACGATTAATTTTTAATTTTCATTACGCATTACGAATTACGAATTCCTCATTAAATTAGCGTTTTCAAGAGCTGAAACTCCTGCCGAAAATTTTTTCAAGGCGGCTACAGCGTCATCAAAAGATTCAGTCAAAACTAATTCAACGCGACTTCCCAAAAGTCTTTTAGCTTGTCGAAAAACTAATTTGTAATCGTCACTAGACGAAACTAAAACGTAGCTTGACGCTAAATCCGAATGCGCCGCGCCTACAATTTCCGATACCGACGGCGAAGATTCTTCACTGCCAGAAACTAAAATTGACGCGCCAGCATCTTGTAAAATTTGCGCTTCAGCCGCATTTCTAGCAACTGCAAGCGCCGCAACCTTCATCAACGCATCATGCGCGGGGAGTTGATGACTTTCGCTCATATTCGTGATTTTCACGTCGTATAAAGGTCCCCAGCCTAAAGCTTGATCAATCGCATTGCCAACGTGATCCGTGTGTAAGTGAATATCCAATGTGCCGCTTGACCGTTCGACGATTGAAAAGCTACTGAAATCTTTCATACGCTGTTCAACTTCATAAATATTCGCCTTAGAATTTTTCACGCGCAGACGGACGCAGTACGGTCGAACTCTATCATTTCGCGGGTCAGGCATATTTTTATGAATGCCCAAGCCGAGCGATAAACTTACAGCGGGCGATACAAAATTTCCGTCAAGACCTTTTAAGCAACCTTTCAAAAAGCTAAACATAATGTGTGCGCCAGCGTCATTGTGTCCAGTTTTTTCGACGGCATCTTCACCAGCTTTAATCGCCGTAGCTAAAATTTCTGAAATTGGTTTGCCGTCACGAACTGCGCGGTAAGCACCTTTAGCAACTGCCTTTGCAACAAATATGAATGGGCTGTCATGATTTTCAGGCATAACACGTTGAGAATACAAAATTCCGTACTGAAAAGCCTTTCCAAATTCAGAGCCTGTAGCTTCGTACTTGCCAATTAAACCAGTAGCAATTCCGTGAAACATTTGCGCCAAAACTACGCCAGCATTTCCGCGAGCACCAAATACAGCCGCCGTTGCAACACGTCTACTCAAACCGCCTAAGCTGTCGTCTTTAGCCTCTGTCAATGGCATAACAGCTGCGCCTATCGTCCGCAAAATATGTGTACCAGGCAAAGTTCCCGCGCCTGTTTGCGAATTTATATTTTCGTACTCCAACAAAAATTCGCTGTACGCGCCAGAAATCATTCTTTTGAAATCTCCGCCAGTTATAACTTCTCTACTTCCAGTCATGGAATCACCACCTTTTTTTAATCATTGGATTGATAATTTTTAATTATTAATCGTTACGAATAAAATCTTGTATCGTCAGTTTACGTTGCGTCTTAAGTTCACGCATCGGCGTACTGTTTGACGGCAAGGACGCGGACAATTCGTCGAACTCTTTCAACGCCGCCTTTAAACTGTTCGACGATGAAATTTCTTTACCGTCAGGCGTACGCAAAACAATTTCCAACTTGTCATTTTCGCGGATTGAGTCTGTGAAGTCGACGGGATGACCATTAACGCGAATTTCAAAACTCAAGCGGCTTTTCGGATTCGGCGGATTAAATTTCACGGCAAGTAAAGCATCGCTAACCGTTACAGATTTTCGCGAAGTTTTCTTGCAGGCAATTTCCGCGCCGTCTTCGACAATAGTATTTAAATTTGACGGACGACCATTGACCTTTAATTCAAGGCTAGACATCGTCGGAATTTGAACTTCTTGCCCTTCGTACATAATTTTTATGTAAGCGTTAATTCCAATGTAACTGATAATGTCAGCAACTTTCGGGCTAGGCGAATCGACGTACTCAATTCTATCGTTGGGGCGAACAGGTTCATCAAGTTGCGTATCCATATCGTTGAGGGAAATTTTCGGCACGCAACTATATAAAAATTTCTGTTCGTTCAACGTGTAATTAATCTGCCGCCCTTCAGCAGGATAGCCCGCAATGTTCAAAACTTCTTCAACGGTACGCAGTGAAGTTGTATCAATTTCGTCGCCGTCATGCAAAAGACGATTGGGTAAGCTATCTTCACCGTTGACTAAAATTTTTGGCGTGACAGGTTCTTCAGCGCCGTTAATTTTCACGTAAAAGTTTGGTGAAACAATTACAACGTCAGCAACTCTAAGCTTAGGTGTTCGACCATCGACGCCGTGTTCAACGTGTATTCGGCAATCATTTTTAATCACCGTTTCTAACGTCGCAGGTTCGCCGTCAAGCGTCAACTTAGCAACTGTCCCCATACTGCCAGGAAAAATTTTTTTCTCGCCGTTAATGACGACCATTAAACCAAGTCCTGGCTTGCCGTTCCACTTGCGAAGTTGAATGCCAGCGCTTAAAAGTGCGTCGCTTACCGTCAATTCGCGGAAATGGAATAAACTGTACTCTTCATCATTAACATAAACTGTAAGAAAATGCAAAGTGTTACTCGACGCAATTTTCAAAATTCCCAGCGGCGTCACGGCGTCAGGTTTGCAAAGTTCTGGTGGAATGCCAGTCACACCTTCAACGTTTTCAGGAGTACGAACTCTAACGCGTTGTTGTGGAATTTTAAGCGCGTCCGCAACGTATTCATCAAGTTTCGGCGTAAGTGAGCCGCCGCCTACTAAAATTACAGCTTGTGGAAGTTCGCCGCCGTTAAGTTCCAAAATCGAATTGGAAATGGCATTTGCTAAGTTTGAAATTGTTTCTGAAATCGGCGCTACAATTTCTTCCGCCGTCAAATTATATTCTTCGCCAAGTATATCGGCAAAAATTGCGCCTTCGCCCATAGCTGCTTTACGTTTAACAGCCTCTGCAACATTAAAATCTAATAAAAATTTCTGTGAAAGCGCCTCTGTAATTTCGTCGCCAGCAATAGGCACCATTCCATAAGCAACAACTGCGCCGCTCTTAGTAATGGCAACGTCGGAAGTTCCCGCGCCAATATCTACCAAAACTAAATTTAAATGTCGCATTGTCTGCGGAATTAAAACATTTATCGCGGCGATAGGTTCAAGCGTCAACGCTCGCATTTCCATTCCCGTGTAATTCAGTGCCGTTTGCATTGAATCGATAACTTGACGCGGAAGGAACGTTGCAATAATTTTCGCGCGTGCATGCCGTCCACGTTGACCAACTAAGATTTTCAGCGGTACGCCGTCTAATTCATAGCTGATAATGCTAAATCCTACGCAACAGTAACTTGTTCTGTCGTCAATCATATTTGATTCGATAAGTTTGGACTGCGCAATTTGGACGCCCGTGAAATTTAAATTGCTCTGTTGCTCTTCGGTAATGACGCCGTGCATTTCCATTTCAACTTCAGCAGTCATCGTGTACAAAGCGCGACCTGCGGCGGCAACTGCGGCACTTGAAAGTTTGCCAACAGTTTTTGAAAGCGTGTCACGAACTTTTTCAATAACTTCAGCAACTTGTGGCACGTCGTGAATTTGCCCATCAAGCATAGCGCGGGTAGTATGTTCCTCACGAGTATTTGCGATAACTTCAAGGTTGCCCTTTTTATCGCGAAGTGCAACGATACCTATAACACTGCGCGTACCAATATCAAGGGCAAAAACTTTTTCGCGTTCGTCGTCACGATAAAGCGGTTTAGCAGATTTTTTTGCAGGCACGGAAATTTTTTCCTCAACGGCAGGAATTTTTTCAGCCGCTGGAACTTTGTCTAATTTTTTGTCAACTTTAGACGTACCTTCATCAACTTTTTTCTTACGCGTACGCTTTTTACTAGCGGCAGTTTTTTTTGGTACATCGTCAACAGTTTTGTCGACAACTTTTTTCTTGCGACCGCGTTTAGGTTTTTCCTCCACGTTTAAATTTTTATCATCAGTGACAGCAACAACGGTATCTGTTGACTGTTCAATATTTTCTGTACCCTCATTAATTTTATCTCCGACTTCAATTTCGGGCATGGACTTTTCCTCCCACTTAAAAAGGTTATGCGGTTTATTTCGCGAATCAACTAGAATAATCCTTTTTTAGGAAGTAGGGATTAAAGATTGGGGACTGGCAAAATAAAAAAATTTTCAGCGTGTTACATCGTGAAGAATGAAGCTGAAAGGCTAGCGTTGTCATTGGAAAATCTGCGCGGCGTTGACGAAATTATAATTGTCGACACGGGGTCAACTGATAACACGTTGGAAGTTGCAAAAAAATTTGGCGCAAAAATTTTCTGTACGACTTGGGCTGACGATTTTTCCACGCCGAGAAATTTAGCCTTGAGTCAAGCGACTGGAGATTGGATAATTTTTCTTGACGCGGACGAATATTTTACGGCGGCGACGGCTGATAATCTTCGTGGCGTGATTGAAAATCTTGACGCAACAAACGTTAATGGCTTGCTAATTTATCTTGTCAACATTGACGTTTCGGACGGCGATAAAATTTTAGATACGACCTTCGTATTGAGGATTTATAGAAATTTGCACGGGCTAGCGTACGTTGGGAAAATTCATGAAGAATTGCGACTGAATGGAAAAAGTTTTCCAAATATAATTCCGTTACCGCCGAAATTTTTAACGTTGAATCATACGGGCTATTCGGCGACGTTGAATAAGATGAAGGCGGCGCGAAATTTGAAGTTGCTGTTGGAAGAGTTAAAGCAGACGAATGAACCGCAGAGAATTTACGGCTATATCGCGCAGTGCTATAATGGACTGGAAGATTTTAACAATGCGGAAAAATTTGCTAAGCTTGACATTGAATCAGGAGTACGGCGTTCAACTTTTGCCAGCAGTTCGTACAGAATTTTACTGGATATTTTGTCAAAGGATTCAACGCGATTTGATGAGCGAAAAAATTTTGCGATGATGGCGGCAGAAGATTTTCCCGACTTGCCAGACTTTTTAGCGGAACTAGCGGAATGTTACGCCGCGCAGAAAAATTTTGAGGCGGCAATACTTTTAATGACGGGTGCGCTAGAAAATTTTGCAAATTACGACGGCATTGAACCTTCCATTTTCGATGAGGTACGGGCAAATTTGGCACGTCAACGTATAAAAATTTGGACGCGGGAATTTATAATTGATTCTCAAAAATTGTAAATGTTAAAGATAACATTAAATAGAAAGGGACGCGCAAATTTTTCTTTTGAGCCCAAAAAAAGTAAGTTCAAAATAAAAAAATTAAAATTTTTATTAATAGTTACTAAATTTTTTAATGAGGTGAAAAAACTTGAAAACTAAAACTTATGTCGAAGACATTGAACGGGCGCTTTATGATATTCGTGACGCTGACGAATCAATTTATAAATCTGACGCGGGCTTAACTGAAGAAATTATTCGTGACATTTCTGCGCGGAAAAATGATCCAGCGTGGATGTTAGACTTTCGCTTAAAGGCGCTTGAAACGTACAAAAAAATCTCCATGCCAACATGGGGACCTGACATTTCAAATTTGAATATGGATGAAATTGTAACCTACGTCAAGCCCAACGCTAAACAAGTTTCTGATTGGTCGGAAGTTCCTGACGAAATAAAAAATACTTTCGACAGGCTGGGCATTCCAGAGGCTGAAAAAAAATCTTTAGCTGGCGTCGGTGCGCAGTATGATTCAGAAGTCGTCTACCACAACATACAAAAAAATTTGACAAGTCAAGGCGTCGTCTATACCGATATGGAAACGGCACTTCGTGAACATGAAGATATTGTCCGTGAATATTTTATGACGCTCGTTCCGCCGAAAGATCATAAATTCGCAGCACTTCATGGCGCGGTATGGTCGGGCGGTAGTTTTGTTTACGTACCGAAAAATGTTAATGTAGAAATTCCATTGCAATCTTATTTCAGACTTAACGCGGCGGGCGCGGGACAATTTGAACACACGCTGATAATTGTTGAGGAAGGCGCGAATTTACATTTCATTGAAGGTTGTAGCGCACCAAAATATAACGTGACGAATTTACACGCGGGTTGCGTTGAACTTTTCGTGAAGGAAGGAGCGCGGCTTAGATATTCGACGATTGAAAATTGGTCGCGGAATATGATGAATTTAAATACAAAACGTGCTTTAGTCGAAAAGAACGGCTTGATTGAATGGGTAAGCGGTTCTTTCGGCTCGCACGTTTCAATGTTATATCCTTGTAGCGTTTTGCACGGCGAAGGTGCACGCGCTGAATTTACTGGCGTAACTTTCGCTGGTAAAGGTCAAAATCTTGATACTGGCGCGATTGTAATTCACGCGGCGCCAAAAACTTCGTCGAACATTAACACTCGAACAATTTCAAAATCTGGTGGCGCGGCTACGTACCGTTCAGCCGTCAAAGTTACAAAAAATGCGCCGTTCGCAAAATCGTCTGTCAACTGTGAATCACTTATGCTTGACGACGAATCAAGATCGGACACGTTGCCTGTAATGGATATTGAAGGCGCGGAAGCTGATATTGGACACGAAGCTAAGATTGGCAGAATTTCCGACGAAGCAATTTTTTATTTAACTGCGCGAGGAATTTCTGAAGACGAAGCACGCGCGATGATTGTACGCGGATTTGTTGAGCCGATAGCTAAAGAATTGCCGCTTGAATACGCCGTTGAGATGAACAATTTAATTTCAATCGAACTTGAAGGCGCGAATTGAATTAAGAATTTAGAATTAAGAATTAAGAATTTTACAAGCTACAAGCTACAAGCTACTAGCTCATTACGCATTCCTAATTCCTAATTTTAATAGCCCCACGTTAAAAGTTCCCATTCGCCTTTGTCTGTACGTGCAAGCCACCATTGCCAATCTTTATATTCCGAATCAGGATTTAAAGTCAATCCATATTTCTGCGCATCTTTTGAAACGTAAAAGTCGCTAAAAAATTCTATGCAGGCTACACATTTATCTTTATAACCTCTAGCCTCTATCAATTCATTCAGCCATTTAATATTTTCTTCGTTATTGCATTCGTCGCCAGCGTAACGAAGATTTTTCATTTCGCAACCTTGCCATTTAGCAAACTGTTCCTGTATAAGTGCTATTGATTCGTCCATATCAGCTCGCGAATAAATTTTCGATTCTCCATAATCAATTTGAACCTGCGCGGACGCTTGAACATTGATAAGCGCCAATGCCACAATCGCTAATGCCATAAAAATTTTTCTCATAAAAATTCCCTCCAAAAATTTTTTCTATGTCATTATACGCTATAACTTTAAAAAGTTTAATTTTTTACAAAAAATATTTCTTCGTGCTTAAATGTGATAAAAAAGTTCTGACCATTTTATTGACATTGGCAAAGGAGGGTAGAATACATTTAACTTTTTTTGTGTAAAAAATATTTTTTATTTTTCTTTCAACAGGACAACAAATAATTTCTTTAATTCTTTTTTAATATTCTTTTATAAAAACATAATTCATTTTTCTTCCTATGGGACAACAAATAAAAAAAGTTTAGCGTATAATCAAATCAGGATAAGTTGTAGTTAAAATTTTGAGGAGGGAAATATTTTGAATGATTTTCAACAGGAACTTTCGACTTGCAGATCGGAA
>CAMJAZ010000064.1 GCA_946403735.1 uncultured Selenomonadales bacterium | reverse complement strand
GATAAATGGAACGAATTTCAAAAAAATGTAATTTATTAAAAAAATATCGGCTTGCTGAAAAATATCAGCAAGTTTTTTTATTTTCATTTGCCGTATGATATAATTGAAAAAATTTTTAAATCAGTGAGGAAATAATTTTATGGGTATTGAAGATATAAAAGCCGAACTTGTAAAACTGCGGCGCGAAATTAAGCGCCACAATAAAAAATATTATGACGACGACGCGCCCGAAATTTCCGATTTTGAGTACGATAAATTGATGAATCGGCTGAAAGAAATTGAAAGTTTGTATCCTGAATTTATCACGCCAACTTCACCAACTCAAATTGTCGGAGGAACTGCACGGCGCACGGCTGGTAAACTTGTCCCGCATAAAGTCCCGATGTTGTCGTTACAAGATGTTTTTTCACGTGATGAAGTTGAAAATTTTATCGAAGATATTTTGAAAAAATTTCCGGACGCTGAATTTGTCGTAGAGGAAAAAATTGACGGCTTATCGGTTGCCCTTCGCTACAATGACGGCGTACTTACTCAAGCGATAACGCGCGGCGACGGCGTGACGCAAGGCGAAGACGTTACAGAAAATATTCGCGTGATTGATGACGCTATACAAAAACTTGTTGACACGCCGAAATATTTGGAAATTCGCGGTGAAGTTTATATGACGAAACAAAATTTTGAAAAAGTCAACGCTCGGCAGGAACATTTAGGTTTAAAAACTTTTGCGAATCCACGTAACTGCGCGGCTGGAACTTTGCGTCAACTTGATAGTCGAATTGTTGCTGAACGTAAACTTTCAATGTTCGTATTCAACCTTCAAGCTGTCGACGGTTTAAATTTGTCTAGCCATACTGACGCCTATGAATTTATGAAACGCAACGGCATTAAAATTATTCACAACTACGCCGTCTGCAAAAATTTTTCTGAAGTTTGGTCGGCGATTGAAAAAATTGGCGGCTATCGCGAAAATTTAGATTATGGCATTGACGGTGCGGTTGTCAAGGTAAATAATTTTTCGCAACGTGAAGAACTCGGCGCAACAAGCAAAGTTCCGCGTTGGGCTATCGCGTACAAATACCCGCCAGATGAAAAAGAAACTGTTTTGAAAAAAATTGAATTAAGCGTCGGTCGTACGGGAAGAGTTACTCCTACCGCAATTTTTGAGCCAGTAATTTTGAACGGGACGAAAGTTGAACGTGCGACTTTGCATAACCAAGATTTTATTGACAGCTTAGACATTCGCGTCGGCGATACGATAAAAGTTTTTAAAAGCGGTGAAATTATTCCTAAAATTAGCGGCGTCAATCTTGACAAGCGCCCTGCAAATTCTGTACCGTTTAAAATTCCTGCCGATTGTCCAGTTTGCGGTCATAAACTTGAACGTGAAGAAAATATGGCTGATTATCGTTGCGTGAATCCAAATTGCCCCGCGCAGTTAGAAAATCATCTGTTAAATTTTTGCAGTCGGAATGCAATGGATATTAAAGGCTTAGGCGAAACTTCGATACCGAAATTGATTGAGTCGGGCTTTGTACGTGACATTGCTGACATTTACAAACTTTGTGAACGCCGCGCAGATTTAATTGAACAAAAAATTTTTGGACGTGAAAAGAATACAGATAAAATTTTGACGGCGATTGAAGAAAGCAAAAAAAATAATCCTGCGAAACTTTTAACAGGATTGGGCATTTTCGGCGTAGGGACTGCGGCGGCTAGAGATTTAATTCAACATTTCGGCGGACTTGTACAGCTTAGCCAAGCGACGGTTGACGATTTAAAGGCGGTTAATGATATTGGCGACGTGACGGCTCAACACATTGTAGAATTTTTCAGCGACGCGGCTAACGTCAAACTTATTGAGGAGTTGAAAAATTTGGGCTTGAAAATGGAGTCGGACGCGCCGAAAGTTGAAAGTAATTCCGAAATTAGCGGAAAAATTTTTGTACTTACTGGCAAGCTTTCAAAATACACCCGCGACGACGCCACAAAGTTGATTGAGGAACGCGGCGGCATTGTAAAAGGTAGCGTCTCGAAGAAAACTGACTACGTTATTAGCGGTGAAGATTCTGGCTCAAAGTTGACGAAAGCTAACGAACTTGGCATAAAAATTTTGAGTGAAACAGACTTCGATAATTTAATTGCTAATTGACATACCCCATAGCCAAAAGGCGGGGGATTGTGCTATCATCAACCAATGCTTAAAAATTTAAGTCGTACAAGGTCTCCTGCAAACCCTATTTATACGCTATTACAGGATGTATTCTAAAATAAAAATTCAAATGGCAATATGCATTTTGCGGCGTTTCATAGCTAACGGGCTTTCACGCCGCAATTTCGGTAAGGATTTTTTGCACTACGAAATAAAATTTTAACGCTATCTTTTTTCACGAATTTCTTTTGCAGCAGCGCCCATACGTTCAAAAGAGTGTAAAACGCCTTCGCTACTAGCTTCATAATTCATTGCGTGATCAGCGTTAATTCCTATTGAAGTTGCTTCAGCGGCAGAATCAATATTTGCGCCAATAAATTCGTAATTCCATTCGTACTCTTTTGTAGTTGATTCAATTAACGCTTTAACAGATGATTTATCATATTCCTTGCTGGCATTTTCAAGCCCGTCCGTCATAATCAAAACTAAAACGCGCCTTTTTGCGGGACAAACGCCGTTTCTTTCCATATTGCCCAAAGTTTCAGTGATAGTCCTGCCAATAGCGTCCATTAAAGCAGTATTTCCGCGTGCAAAATATTCTGCTGATGTTAAATCTTTTACTTTTTGCAATGCAACGGCATCAGAAATTTTTTCGTACTGATCATCAAACAAAACCGTCGTAACTTCGGCTTCACCTGATGCTTGCCTTTGTTTTTGCAAAAATGAATTGTAGCCGCCGATAACGTCATTGGCAAGTGAATGCATTGAGCCAGAACGATCGAGAATGCAAATTATTTGAACTGGTTCCGCGTTAGTTTTTTCGCAATTCTCCGTGTGCTTATGTTGCGGCAAAATATTTTTCTCAACTTTTGGGTCAGTCGTATCTGCACTTGCCGCCGAAAAGAAAACACCGCTGATTAAAAGCAATGCCGCAGTCAGAGACATTAAAATTGATTTTAACACAACAATCGACCTTCTTTCTATAAAAAATTTAAATCCTTTCAAAATATATTTCGTAAAAAATTTGTAATATCTTTTGTGTCTAAATAAATTAATAAAAAAAAATCCTCATCGATTAAACCTTACGTACATTTTAATTCGACGAGGAAGACTTTATAAATTTTTTATGAATGCAAAGTTTTTCGCGCTTAAATATTTTGGTCGTCAGAAGATTTTTCAGAAAGATTTTTAACATAAATTCTGTAGTTCACGTACCAAATCTCAATCAGCAAAAAATAAGCGAACATAGACTTAAAAGGTAATTGCTGATCGTCATTTACTTGAAATTGTTCGGAAAAAACGTAAAGATTCTCCGTCGAACGGCTAGCTAAAATATTATCGTGAAGGCTGGTAATTGAAATTATTGGAATGCCTTTCAGCTGAAGTTGCAATGAAAATTCCGCAACCCAATGAGATTCGCCGCTTAACGAAATGATGATGAACAAATCATCTTTAGTCGCCGTTTTAAATGCAGAATAAAATTCGTCTCTGCCGCCAATATCGCAAATGAAAACGTTATCGTAGAAAAAAAGTCTTTTGAGTTCCTGCACAACATTACTTTGTACGTAGCCAGAGGCAAAGGCGAAAACGTGATTGGCTTCGTGTACTAAACGGCTGGCGTTGTCATAATTTCGCCGCATTAAGTTGGACCATACCTTTGAGTAAAAATTTCCCAATGACGTGATAAGGTCTTGCGAATGCGTTTCGACGACTGCGCCTTCACGTTTCAAGTAAGATTTTAAATCGCTAAAGCCGTCGAAACCTAACTTCTGCGCAAATCTGACAATCGTTGTACTTGAGACAGAACATTTTTTCGCCAAGTCATGAATCGAAATGTGATGAATTTGACTACGATGATTCAAGATATATTTCCATATGACAATATCAGTTTGATTTAAAACTTGCATGTGTTCGTTAATTATCTCTTCGAGTCGCATTTAATCACCTATTTAAAAATTATGAGTCACGAAAATTTTTCAGCCTAAACATTATAAAAAATATTTCAGCATTTCGCCAACGTCATCAAAAACTTTTTTAGCTTGAGATTTTATTTCATCCCGCGCAGTGTTGACAGTGTAGCCGCCAAAAGCTGAAATCATCGGCAAATCGTTCACTTCATCGCCGATAACGTAAAGTTCGCATTCTTGCCAGTTCATAGCCTTAAGCAACGTTTCCAAGCCTTGACGCTTGCTTATTCCGCTAGGCGTAATGTCAACGCTCTTTGCATTTGGATAAGCGCGTATCACGTCAGGAAATTTTTCATTGAGTACGGCGGCACATTCCATAGCAACTTTTTGATCGTCGAAACCTAAAGAAAATTGGTGAACGTCATTTAAATTTAAAATTTCTGATTCAGCAATTTTAGTTATCGGAAAATCCCACTCTTTAGCTTCGCGCATAATCCATGAGCCTTCGGAGTCGTGGCAAAGGTACGTTGTATCTTTAGCCGAAAATGCGAAGTGGAAAGATTTTCTCACAATCGGTTCAAGCGAAATTGCTTTCAAAGTCTGACTGTCGATATTAGCTTGATAAAGTACGTTGCCAACTTTATCGCGAATTATACCACCATTATTTGAAATTACAAAATCGTATTCAACGCCATAATGTTTAAGTTGCGGCGTCAACATACCGTAATCACGCCCAGACACCATACCAAATTTATTTCCAGCCGTTCGCCAAGCATGCACGCCTTGAATAGTTATTTTGCTGATTGTCCTGTTGCGGAATAAAGTTCCGTCGTAGTCACTAGCCGCGATTTTCAATGTATTCCCTCCTCATAAATGACAGCCTCCAACGGTTGAAGTACGCCTTTTGTATTTGTACCGTAACTGCCGAAAATAAATTTCGCTTGAGATAAAATTTCTGCAGGAAATGTTACTTCGTCCAATGTGAAATTGACAAGTACATAAACTTTTTTATTTTCAGTAACACGTACGAAGGCGAAAATTTTTTCACTGTCTTTGAGCAATTCTTCATAATCGCCGCTTAAAAGCGTTTCGCTGTGTTGGCGCAAATCGTCTAACCGTCTGAAATAATTTAGTACGGAATTTTCGTCAACGTCTTCAACGGCGGCATTGCAAATTTTATAATCGTCGTGAATCGGCAACCAAGATTGACCTGTAGTAAAGCCAGCGTTTTCATCTGCCGACCATTGCATTGGAGTACGCGCATTGTCACGGCTGAAAAAATGTACAAATTCCAGCGCCTTATCTTTGCTGAAACCTTCATTCAATGCAATTTTATATTGTCCGTGCGATTGAATGTCATCGTACTTTTCAATCGAATCCCACGCAATATTTGTAAAGCCAAGTTCTTGTCCTTCAAAAATAAACGGCGTCCCGCGCAGAGTCAATAGAACTGTCGCCATAGCTTTTGCGGCTTTTACGGGGTCTGCGCCTTTCGGCATAAAATGATTTATACTGCGCGGCTTATCGTGATTCTCAAAGAAAATTGGATACCAGCCATTATTTTTTGTAGCGGCTTGACTGTTCGCGATAGCTTGTTTCAATTCAGTCAATTTCCATTCAGTTGGACGACACCAAATTTCGCCGTCTTTGATTGACAAGTTGACGTGGCTAAATTCAAACAACATACTGAAAACGCCGTCAGCGCCGACCCATTTGTTTAAATCTTCAGCGGCAACGCCATTTGCTTCACCGACTGTAAAAATATCGTGACCGTCAAAAACTTTGCGCTTAAATTCGTGAAGGAAATCTAAAATGCCGTCCGTGTTCGCCGTCATCGTATGAATAGCAACCATACCGTCTTTGCCGTCTGGTTCACCGTCTACAAAAATTTTCGGCTTTTTAATGTATGTTATCGCGTCAATGCGAAAACCGCCGACGCCTTTATCAAGCCAAAAATTTGCCGCGTCAAAAAGTGCTTGCCTAACTTCAGGATTTTCCCAGTTTAAATCTGGCTGTTCAACTGCGAAGGTGTGCAGATAATATTGCTGTCTTTCTTCGCACCATTGCCACGCACTGCCGCCGAAAATTCCGCGCCAATTTGTAGGCGGTGTACCGTCAGGTTTAGCGTCGCGCCAAATGTACCAATCAGCTTTTGGATTAGTTCGGCTGGACTTCGACTCAATGAACCATTTATGTTTATCGGAACTGTGATTGTAAACTAAATCCATAACGACGCGGATATTGCGTTTATTACCTTCGGCAATGAGTTTGTCAAAGTCAGCCATTGTACCGTAGGCAGGGTCAATCGCCGTATAGTCTGAAATATCGTAGCCGTTGTCAATTTGTGGCGAAGGATAAATCGGCGTCAACCAAATTGCGCCAATGCCCAACTTTTGAAGATAATCTAATTTGCTAGTAATGCCGACAATATCGCCAGTGCCGCTACCTGTCGTGTCCATAAAACTTTTTGGATAAATTTGGTAGACGCTAGTTTTCTGCCACCATTTTAAATTTTTCATAAAAAAGGCGGCGACTCCCCAATTTATGAAAGCCGCCGCGCACCTCCTCTTAAGACGTGTTAAAACAGTTTAAATTTATTTAAGTTCGGGCCAGTAACCTTTATTTGCCTCAATCAAATCGTCCAAAATCAATTTAGCAACGCGAGCGCTAGGAACAGTCTTTGAAAGTGTAATCGCTTGCCAAAGTTTAATGTAGGAATGTTCAATCCAAGCGTCGACTGCCAATTTTTCAACGGAAACTTGCTGTTCCATAAGACCTTTTTGGAATTGCGGAATTTCACCGACGACCAGCGGTTCAGGACCTTCATTGCCGACGATACAAGGAATTTCAACCATTGCAGTAGGATCAAAGTTTTTAATAGCGCCTTTGTTTTCGACAATCAGCAACATATTAGCTTTTGTGTTAAAGGCAATCGCCGTTGCAAGGTCAACAATGAATGATGCGTGGGCGTCGACTTCAATGTTAGTATCTTTAGCCGTGCCGACTTCCTTAATTCTGCGGCATTCGCCAAAAACATTTTTTTCGCGCCCTTCCATAACTTCATTAGCGCGGGTATGTTCGGGATTGGAATGTTTAACAACTTCGTCTTGACAAAGATAATATTTAAGATAAGTATTCGGCAAAGTGTCAGGGTCAATCGGCGCAAAATCTTTTACCATTTCAAAAGTGACAACCCAACTAGGATCGACGTGTTGGACGCCTTCATCACCGTGCAAGTATTTCAGATTGTAGCCGTGCTTGTAGACGTATTCTTTAATCTTCGGCATAACGTCATTACCCTGTTTATCTTTAATGCTCGTCCACCAGCCGAAATGATTCAAGCCGAAATATTTAAATTCCAAATCTTTCAGCGAATTAAAACCAGCAATCTGCGCCATTTTTTCTTCAATGTCAACTGGCATATCGCAAATGTTGATAATTTTGGAATTAGGGCAAAGTCTGCGCGTAGCCTCTGCAACAATAGCCGCAGGGTTGGAGTAGTTCAAAATCCAGG
>CAMJAZ010000063.1 GCA_946403735.1 uncultured Selenomonadales bacterium | reverse complement strand
TTATGATATTTTGGCAGGACGCGCAGATTATTTGACGTTCGATTTTAGAAACGGTACGGTGCAAGTTACAAGGCGCGTTGACCTTGACGATACATTGACGGAGTTGGACAGCGATATAACTGGCGAACCAGTCAAACTTGCTGACATTCCGCGAACAAGCGTTATCGGTCGATTTTACCGCACAATTTTAATTTGGGCGCGTTTCAACGGCGAAGATTTAATAGCGCGTTCGACTGGCAAACTTAGCGCCGCTGATGCTAAACTTAATCCAAAAGATTATCCGATAAATAAAATTACCTTGCCTGGCGATTTGCCGCAGGAAGAACTTGACGACGATAAAGATTCGACGAATAAATCAGATGAAAATAGAAATACGCATAGGCGCAGAAATGGTGTTACGACGCGGACAAAGTAGGAGGAAAAATTTATGAGCGAAATTGTTTTAAAATATACGCGGGCAGGTCACGTAGAAAATATTCATCGCGGCGACGTGGCGGCGGTGAACTGCGCGGGAAAAATTATTTCATCCGTAGGAAATGCAAACTTGCCAATGTTTTGGCGTTCAGCGGCTAAACCTTTTCAAGCGTTGCCCTTCGTCAAAAATGGCGGACTTGAAAAATATAGTTTGTCTGACGAAGAATTAGCCGTACTTGTTTCGTCACATAGCGGCGAAGACAATCACGTTGCACTGGTACGCGGCATTTTGGCTAAACTTGGTCTCGACGAATCAGTTTTAGACTGCGGAGTTTTACGCCCTTTACATGGTAAGACTTACAGAAAAATGTTGATAGCCGGTGAACCTGTTACTGCAGTTCACAATCAATGTTCTGGCAAACATTCACAAATTATCGCTTTGGCAATGATGCTCGGCGTTCCCTACGAAGGCTACACTAAACCTGAACATGAGGCGCAGCAATTAATTTTCAAGCACGTTGCAATGGCGTCGAAAGTTCCTGAAGATAAATTAGAAATTGGAATTGACGGTTGCGGCGTACCAGTATTTTATCTGCCGCTGTACAATATGGCGCTGGCTTACGCTAGACTTTCAACGCCTCAACGCGGCAACTGGGGCGAATATGAAGTTGCCGCAACAAAAATTCGCGACGCAATGTCAAAATATCCGCAAGTTGTTTCTGGTACGGGCAGAATTGATTTAGCTGTACCTGAAATTACGAAAGGCAGAATCATTGCGAAAATTGGTTCAGACGCGGTTTATTGTCTTGCCGTTAAAGATGAAGATTTGGGCATTGCGTTTAAGATTGAGGACGGAAGTTTTGCCGCAGTCACGCCAATGGTTATTGCCGTGCTGAAACATTTGGACTTGCTGACGAAAGATGAAGCTGCTAAACTTGATGAAAAGTTTCCGCCCGTTTTGAAAAATCATCGCGGCGACATTATCGGCACGATTGAAACAGCGTTTTAATTAATGCGTAATGCTTAATGCTTAATGCGGAATGAATTTACTGTATAGTAAGGAGATGGATATTTTGAAGTACGAAATTTTGTACCCAGAAGCTTTTCCGATTGTAAAGTTTTACTTGAACAGAGGCGAAAAGATTAAAGCTGAATCAGACGCAATGATTGCAATGTCAGCTACGATTGACGTTGAAGGCAAAATGGAAGGCGGCATTTTAAGCGGTCTTGCAAGAAAATTTTTGTCTGGCGAAAGTATGTTCTTTCAAGAACTTCACGCAGTACGCGGCGCTGGTGAACTTTTAATCGGTCAAGCACAGCCTGGCGGTATTTTGGATTTGGAACTTGACGGCAGTTACGGCTTAAGGATTCAGAAAAATGGATTTTTGGCGTCGACTGAAGGAATTGAAGTCAGTACGAAGGTACAGAATATAGCGCAGGGACTTTTCAGCGGCGAAGGCTTTTTCATCTTGAAAGCTAGCGGTCACGGTACAGTTTTTGTGTCAAGTTACGGCGTCATTCATCCTATAAATCTTGAAAGCGGCGAAGAAGTTATCATCGACAACGGACACTTAGTCGCTTGGCCCGATTATATGGAATATGAAATTGAAAAGGCGTCACGCGGAATTGTTTCCAGCTTTACATCTGGTGAAGGTCTTGTCTGCAGATTTCGCGGTCCAGGTACGGTGTTGATTCAAACGCGCAACCCTGATAGTTTTACTGATTGGATTCGTAGCATGATCCCTGTAGCTAACAACTCATAAAA
Organism: uncultured Selenomonadales bacterium; assembly: GCA_946403735.1. GTDB lineage: Bacteria > Bacillota > Negativicutes > Selenomonadales > Selenomonadaceae > Quinella. The sequence continues at coordinate 5,427 of CAMJAZ010000063.1, read as the reverse complement.
TTTTCTACGTAAGATTTTCAGCTATGCAAATTTTTTTCACGCTTTTATTAATTTTAATCGTAGCGATTTTTTTAGCAGGAACTTTCCGCGCTTATCAAATGTCAAAAAAATCTGTCACGCTCATTGAAAAGTACGAAGACAAAAAAAATAATCCTCAACTTATCGAAGAAATTTTTTCCGCGATAAGTCAGGATTTTTTTCTGCGCAGAATTTTGACTAAGCACAACGCTACAATCGATGACATTGCTAAACTTCACAAAAAACTTTTGAAGTGGGGAGATTTTCGCAAGTACAATCGCTACGTGCCGATAACTTCATTTTTCAATCGAACTACGCTTGATTATCTTTTGACGCACAAAGACGACGACGCGAAGTCTTTAACTACTAAGATGATGAATCACTTTCACTTTTAAAATTTTTTCGCAAAGGTCACGCCAGTTAAATTTTCGACAGTGTAAACGCCGTAGTCATTGGGATAATCCAGCGCCGATACTAAAACTCTCCTCACGTAAATTTTTTTGTCGTCAAGGGAATAACTACTTGCCGCGTGAATGGCAATCGGCGTTCCAGCGTCGTCACTGCCTAAAAGTAACAGCACGTGTCCACGCTTATGGAGCAACGCGCCAGTTGGGCTTCTACGCAAAATATTTAAGCGTTCATCGAAATTTTGAATGCTAAGCGTCGCTATTTTCGGCAAAATATTTTCTTGCCTGTTGGCGTCACGCGGAATTTCAATTCCCATGCTACGATAAATGTCGCTGGTAAATGCGGAACAGTCAACGCTTTCCATTAAACCGCCCCAGCCGTACACGTCGCCTAAAAATTTAAAGCTCTGTCGAATGAAATTATTTGTCGTACACGGCAAAAAATTTTTGTGGACAGTGTCATCTTTCGGAATTTTAACCGTCACTTCGCGAAAATTTTTACCGTCACTTGTAGGAATTTTCGCCAGCCAAAAATTTTTATCGTCAACATTTTTAGCAAGCGGAATTACCGCGCCCATTTGAAAAATAATTTTTTTACCGTCAACTTCGACGGCTTTTTTATTTGCAATGACAACAATAAAATTTTGCGGCTTAATGTACGTCTGCCAAATTTCCCGCGTCGTAAAGCCAAGTTTATCTTTCTCAATCCAGCCAAAATAATTTCTACTTTGCGCGAAGACAAATTTTCCGTCTGCACTTTCCCACATCACGGCAACAGGTTCAGCAGGATCAATCGCCGTACCTTGCAATGGATCGTAAAGGTCGCCGTTCCAACTTACAGGCAAAATTCTAACGTCAGCGCGTTCAACCGTCACGGCGTACAAAATTTTCACGTCAGCTGAAATGGCGTCGACGTTTCTATTTTCCATACCAACTTGCAAGTCGTCAATGCCAACATCATTTGACGTCTTAGCAATTCGCGCCTTAAGCATTGCGGCAGAAATTTTTTGTGGAAAATTTGCTAAATCGGCGGCGTAAGCGTCATTACGGCGAATTTGCGCGTTAAGGCGTGAAATTTCCTGCGCGGACAAAATAATTTCGTCGCCATTTAAATTTTTGCGCGTCCAATAATCAGCCGTCGCCCTTTCGTCAACAATTTCAATCGCCGCAAAAGTTTTTTCACTCATCAACAACACCACGACTATCAACAAAATTTGTACAACAAGCTTCATAGCCTACCTCACGAATGATTTTTTTCAACTCGTCAACAGAAATATTTTTTCGCGTCGAAACGCCAGCCGCATGAATAATTTTTTCTTCGCCAATCGTACCGCCTAAATCATCTGCGCCAAATCCTAAAGAAAGTTGCGCAATCGGCAGAGTAAGCATTACCCAAAAACTTTTCATATGGTCGAAATTATCAAGCGTCAAGCGCGTTATTGCCAAAATTTTTAAATCTTCCCATGCGCCGACCCGTTGCAGATTAAATTTTGCGCCCAGTTCGGTATTAAGCGGTTGAAATGGAAAAAGTAACATTGTTTGAAAGCCGCCTGTTTCGTCTTGCAGTTCGCGCAGTTTGATTAAATGTTCGACGCGCTCATAAATCGTTTCAATGTGACCGTACAACATCGACGCGTTGGACTTCAAGCCAAGTTTATGTGCCGTCCGCATAATGTCAAGCCACGTTTCAGCGTCAATTTTTTTTGGACAAATTATTTCACGTACACGCGGCGAAAAAATTTCAGCGCCACCGCCCAAAAGATTCGTCACGCCAAAATTTTTTAGCGTCGTCAAAATTTTTTCGTAGCTTTGATTGGACTTTTCAGCGAAGTTTGCAATTTCAACTGGCGTAAAGGCAGCAATTCTAACGTTTGGCAAAATTTTTTTCGTCAACTTCACAACGTCCAAGTAGTAGTCAAAATTTTTATTTGGGTGCAACGCGCTGACGATATGAATTTCAGATAAACCGTCGACAGTTTTAGCGTCAATCAAAATTTTTTCAACGTCGTCAAGTTCCAGCGTAAAAGATTTTTCATCGCCGCTACGGCATTGAAAGGCGCAAAGTGGACAGTTCGCGCTACAAACATTTGTTAAGTTTATGTGACGGTTAATCGTATAGAAAACTTTACGCCCGCTTTTACGTTCTTTGACACGCCGCGCAGATTCGGCAAGGTATAGCAAATTATTTTCTTCGTACAGCGCAATAATTTCGTCGAAGTTCAAGCGCTCGAAGTTTGAAATTTTTTCCCGCGCAGATTTTAAAATTTTATTCATAAAATTTACCGTCCGTCAAATTAAATAATTTTTTATACCAATTCAAAAATTTTTCAATTCTGTCTTCAATATCAACGCCATTTTTTTGCCTTATATCCAGCCGTGCAATTTCTCTGTTCGTTTCAAGTTCAAATATGACATACGCGGCATTTTCCGATTTAATATAAAAACTTTCGTCAACTACAAGGCGTTCATCATAGGCATCATATCTACTGGAAATTTTTTCTTCCAATATTTTTAAAAATGGATTGTACGCATTTTCCGACAATTTCTTATCTGTCCAAAGTGAAATGAATTTGTACGGCTCACCATCAAAATTATTCCAGTCGTACTTGCCGTAACGATTCGGGCGAAAAATTGAATGTTTGATGTAGTAATAATTCCACTCAAAAAATTTGCGGCGCTCACAATCAGCAAGATAATCTGAAATAATTTTGTCGAGAAAGTCATTGCTAAAATTTTTCTCAAACTTTAGGAGCTTTATCAAATTTTCTTGCGTTCCCTCAAACCTTTTCTGGATGGAACTTTTATGAAAAAGATTTTGCCAAGATTGTGGACGTTGTACGCCAAATTGAAAACGAACACCAGCTTTATCACTCTGAAAATAATCTCCCAATCTAATAAGTGTACAATTTATCTTGTCATAATTGCAGTTGAAAAGCGCAATGAAACGATTGAAATATTGATAATTTTCGAGTCCTAAAATTGCAATTTGCCCGTACAAAAGGTAATGGTCTTCCAACTCAAAAAGTGATTCAGCCAACGCAGGATTTTTCGCCGTCCATTCCAATTTTTTACCTTCCTCATTCAGCTGATAACCATTAAAATTTGGTTCGCGTTCCAAAGAAAGAATTTGTTCACGGCAAATTATACTATCAACTTGCTTTAAAATGGCTGGTAAACGGTTGCCGCCTTGTCTTGATTCACTATCACTTAATTCAGCAGACGAATTATTCACTAGATTATTCACTATTCTAATTCTGCGGCGAAAGTCAACATCAGAAATATTTTCTTTATTCAATAGATAAATCAAAAAAGCGTACAACATGACAATTTTATCTAAAGAAAAAATTCTGACTCTGCCGTCTTTTGTTTTTCCGTAAAGTTTAAGACAATTTTTGAAAAGATTTTCTTCGTCAAAATAAATTATAATTTTGCCGCGCTGATGATTATTTACACCGCGTTTAGTTTTATCGCCGAGAGAAACTCTGTCATCAAAAAATTTGTCAATGTCGCTAATGTCGCACCAACAATCAAAACTTTTTTCAAGAAAATTTATATTGTCGCGGACATTGCCTTCGGAAAAAAATTCTTCCAACAATAAAAATTCATCATAACTTTTGCCTTGCGAAGTGCCGCCGCGTTTGTAACGCAAAATGTCACATATAAACCGAAAATAATTTAAAAACATATCGTCGATTAAATTGTCATCGCCGCGAAATTTCCAAAGCAAATCTGTCCACTTCGTGTCAATCTTCAAAATAATTCTGTCGGAAATTTTTTCGTCAAATTCATCCAGTTTGCGTTTAAGTTCCGCTTTGAAATGTTCAAAATCTGTTAAAGGCTTGCCGCGTGAATTCATCGTTATATAAAGTTCGTCGGTAAGCCCCATATTTTTTATGGACAAGAAATTAAAATAAATTGCGTCACCTTCAAGTTCCAACCACAAATTCGGCACGTCAAAAAATTTTTTGTGAATTGCATCAAGCATTCTCAACATGGCATTAACAGTAGGGTCTTTTTTCCAATTCAGCGGAAACCACGCTTGATTTTCAATTTCCGCAGATAATTTTTCATCGTCGAAGGCAGGATTAAATTCAACCAAACATTTGCAAAAGTCGCGGGCGTCGGGGCGAATTTCGTATGAAAAATTTTTTAGAAACTCTGTTTTTTCAGATGAAATTTTATCTTTTTTTGCAGCGTACCAATGCAAAAGAAATAAAGTTGTAAGGCGTTGTTGACCGTCAAGCGGCGTCAAAATTCCTTCGTCGTCAATATCGCCGTAAACAAAATCAAGCGTTACGGAATTTTCAGTCACAGCTTTATAAAGCGCGTCTAAAAATCTTGAACGCACACGGTTAATTTCTGTTGAATTTCTGCCCTGCGCGTAATCACGTTGAACAATCGGGATAACAATTTTTTTCGGACAAATTTTATTGCCGTCGCCGCAATCAATTTCCTTTGTAAAAATCTCAATGAACGTACACAAAGAACTTTCCAATTGAAATCCTCCTTTCAAATCGGTTTTGACAAATAATTTTCTAAAACTTTATTTATTGCATCAATATAATTTTCTTTATCATCAACGCTCCAATAGTGAATTTGATTTTTTTCAGACTGCGTGTAATATTTCAGAAACGCCATCTTCGTACAAAAAGGAATGAACGCGCCCTGCATATCAAGCTTTATAATTTCGTCGCGCTTTACGTCGAAAACAGAATTACTCAACGCCGCATTGTCGCCAACTTTTAAAAGTGCAAGATTAGAAATGCTGTCGTCATCTGCAACGCTGCCTGCAGGGGAAAGTATTGCAAACACTTTATCTTGAATAGATTCAAATTTTTCATACCGAAATTCTTTTAGTTTAAGAAGGTTATTAATTTCTTCGGCTAATGTTTCGTCAACAGATTTAACGGCGCTTAAGTGAAGTTTAAGCCACTGCCGCCAATCTTCCTGTTTACCTTTATTTGAAGACGACGAATTAACAGCGTTGATGTGTTCTAAACTC
>CAMJAZ010000062.1 GCA_946403735.1 uncultured Selenomonadales bacterium | reverse complement strand
TTGTCTGCACTTTGTCTGCAAAGATGAAAAATTTAGCTAAGTTAAAGTTTGTTAATGTTGGTTAAAAAAGTTAAAGTATATCAGTATTTTTAGGCTATCAAAAGTTAAAGTTTGTTAAGATTAAATATATTAGAAATTATCTACAAAATAATAAAAGTAGCCGCCTTCCGCAGACGATTCATAATCGCGACGCCTAAGCCGTTATCTTCGACGCCTTCAGCTAAAATAATCTGCGCGGGCAAATCGTCAAAAGTTCTGAGTGATTCGTACAGATTAGCGGCAATAGTTTTTAAATCGCCGCGTCGACCGTAAGGCACGGTAAAAATTTTTTCAGCGTCAAGTTTACTAATAAGTTCGTGACTAGCCATAACGCCAACAGATTTATTTTCTGAGCGAAGATTTTTAATTTCACGGCGAAAAATTTTTTCAAGTTCATCAGCCGTCGACGTTTCAATCAGCGTCAATGGAACTTTCGGCGCGTAATGCGTGTACTTCATACCAGGAGCGCGTGGCTTAGCGGCATTTGACGGAGCTACTTTAACTTCGCCGAGAATTTCTTCAAGCATTTCTTTAGTGATAGCGCCAGGACGAAGAATTTCAGCAATGTTTGAAGTAACGTCGACGATAGTTGATTCAACGCCGAATTGACAGTTGCCGCCGTCCAAAATAATTTCGATTTTCCCGCGCAGATCGTTATAAACAGCTTGCGGCGTAGTTGGGCTAGGTCTGCCAGAAATATTCGCACTAGGCGCGGCGATTGGACAATCAGCGGCTTTAATAAGCGTTCGTGCAACGTCATTATCGGGAAATCTTACACCAACGGTTGAAAGTCCACCAGTGACGGCATCAGGTACAAATTTTGTTTTAGGCAAAATAATTGTAATTGGACCTGGACAAAATGCCGCGAAAAGTTTTTCAGCCGCAGGTAAAATTTTAGCCGCGCGTTCAACTTGTGCTAAGTTTGCGAAATGTAAAATTAGCGGATTGTCAGACGGTCGACCTTTAGCCGCGTAAATTTTTTTGCAAGCGTTTGCATTCAAGCCGTCCGCGCCGAGTCCATAAACTGTTTCAGTTGGGAAGGCGACAAGTTCACCTGCGCGGATTAATTTTGCCGCCCGTTTAATATTTTCGCGTGTTGGTAGTAAAATTTCAGTCTTCATAAGTAGCGGTAACAACTCTTTCAATTCCTGCTAAGTCACGAACAATTTCAATGTCGACAAAATTTTTCGCGAACAAATTTTTAACGGCGTCAGCTTGATTGATACCAATTTCAACGGCTAAAAATCCTCCGCTGTATAAAAATTTAGGCGCGTCGTCAGCAATTTTCCTGTAAAAGTCCAAGCCGTCAACTCCACCGTCAAGCGCAATTTGTGGTTCGCGTTGAACTTCATCTTGCAACGTCGATAAATCGCTTGTGGGAATGTACGGCGGATTGGAAATTACAGCGTGAAATTTTTGCCCGCGCAGAGGTTCAAATAAATTGCCTACGTGAAAAGTAATTCTGTCATCGACGCCAAATTTTTCAGCGTTGAAAGTTGCACAGTCGATAGCGTCCTTTGAAATGTCAACCGTCGACGCCGTAGCATTTTTTAGATATTTTAAGATTGAAACGCAAATTGCGCCGCTACCCGTGCCAATGTCGGCGAAGGTAGGATTTTTAACGGCGGAAAGTTTTTCAATGGCAACTTGCGCTAAAATTTCAGTATCGGGGCGCGGAATTAAAACGGCAGGCGTCACGACAAAATTTAAGCCCATAAATTCGCGTTGACCAGTAAGGTAGGCTATTGGAATTTTTTTTATGCGCTGTTCAATGAGATTTTCAAAGCGGCTAACCTGCGCAGGATTTAAATTTTTCACGGCGTCGACGTACAGATAAAGGCGCTTGCAATTTAAAATGTGCGCCAACAAAACTTCAGCGTCAAGCCGCGCAGATTCAATCCCAGCGGCTTCAAGTTTTATCGTCGCACGTTGTAAAATTTCGTTTATTTTCATCAAAAAAATTTATTTTGTAACGTTAAGAGTTGAGGCAGAATAAATGAACGCGTCAACTAATGCCTGCGAAAAATCTTTAGTCAACAACTGCATTGAAACTCTGTCGCCGTTTTTGGTACGGAAGATGAGCATTGCAATTTGACTGTCAGCAGTAATTGTTTCGCCTTCAGCGGTTGTAATTTCTTTCGCGGTAACCATAAAGACGCCTTTATTATCTTTGCCGATATTCGTTATCATGGCAGTATCAAGCGCGTTGACACTCTTTAAATACTCAATGTAAGAATCTAAAGTTTTCTGGTCGTCTTTGTTGAAGTCAGGCGCGTTTTGATTCGGGAAGGCGTCAAGGTTAATTCTGTAGCCCAAAACAACTTCTGGACCGTCATTCAAGAAAACGAGCATTTCGCCTTTTTCAGCAGGTTCATCAAATTTTAAATCGGTGACAGCTGCGGGCTGGAATGGACACTTAATAGTGTAACCGTAAGTGGTGCTTTTATATTCGACAAAATCTTTAACAGCTATTTTAATATTTTCAGTGCTTGAAGAAGTTGCCGCGTTAGTTGCAGGCGCATCTGCTGCAAAAGTTGTTGGGGAAAACAATGTAAAAGCAAGTGCCGCCGTTGCCAAAATTTTTTTCATTCAAAAATATCCTCCTATTTTTAGCTTGTAGCTTTAAAAAAATTATATATTATTCACTACATCCATAACCATTTGCATTGCCGCATCGCAAGCTTGATTTTTAATTTCGCTACGACTGCCGCTGAAATTAAAAAGCTTGACAATAGTTTTTCGCGAATCGCTGACTGAAATGTAAACCGTACCGACGGGCTTTTCAGCCGTACCGCCGCTTGGTCCAGCAATGCCAGTAACTCCGACGCCTATATCTGTTTTTAAAAGTTCGCGAACATTAGCTGACATTTGCCGCGCAGTTTGTTCGCTTACCGCGCCGAAATTTTTCAACGTTTCAGCTTGAACTTTCAAGACAGAATTTTTAACGTCGTTTGAATATGAAACGATTGAGCCTTGCACGTACGCTGAACTGCCTGGAACGTCCGTCAGCCGCGAAGTTAAAAGCCCACCCGTACAAGATTCTGCACAGGCTATCGTTAAATTTTTAGCAGTCAAAAGTTTTCCCAGTTCAATTTCTAAATTCATTTAAATTTTACCACTTACCTTTTCTGCCGCTAAATCGTAGGCAAAGCCAGCAACAATTTTCACGCGGACAATATCGCCTTCATCACTCATTCGGTCATTTTCAATATAAATTTGTCCGTCAACGTCAGGCGCTTCACGGTACGAACGACCCGCCACAACTTCAGGTACTTCCATATCCCGACCTTCAATCAGCACGTCAAATTCTTTACCTTCCAAACTTTCGTTAATTTCCTGCGAAATTAAACTTTGAATGCTCATCAATTCGTGATACCGTTCCTGCGCTGTACCTTCATCAACTTGACCGTCCATTTCATAAGCCGCCGTGCCTTCTTCTGGCGAATAGACGAAAATTCCAACTTTGTCAAGGCGCTGTGTTTCGATAAAATTTTTCAGCGTTTGAAATTCTTCGTCAGTTTCACCAGGATAGCCGACCATAAAAGTTGAACGAATTGAAACGCCAGGAATTTTTTCCCTAATCTTCGCCAAAAGTTTTTCAATCGATTTGCGAGTATCTGGACGGTGCATACGTTTTAAAACGGCGTCGTCAGCGTGTTGCAACGGTAAATCAACGTAGTTACAAATTTTCGGTTCAGCGGCGATAATGTCAATAAGTTCATCAGTAAAATTTTGCGGATAAGCATACATTAACCTAATCCAGCGAATTTTTTTAACCTTGACGAGTTCGCGCAGTAAGTCACAAAGTTTAGGTTCGCCGTAAATATCGCGTCCGTAATTCGTCGTATCTTGCGCAATTAAAACAATTTCCTTGACGCCTTCGCGTGCAAGCTTTTCAACTTCGGCGCGGATGTCTTCAATGGTACGTGAAATTTGTTTGCCGCGAATCAGCGGAATTGCACAAAATGCGCAACGGTGATTGCACCCCTCCGCAATTTTTACGTATGCAGTATAATCTGGCGTCGTACGAAGGCGAGGAGTTTTAGCGCTATAAATAATTTCCTTATCGCCAATTAAAATTACGCGGCGCCCCGACAAAGTTTCTTCGACAGCCTCCATAATTCGATGCCAAGCACCAGTGCCAATAATCGCGTCAATTTCTGGCATTTCATCTAAAAGTTCCTGCCGATAACGTTGACCAAGACAGCCAGCGACAATTAGCGATTGGCAATTTCCTTCGTCTTTGTACGCGGCAAAATTTAAAATCGTCGTGATAGATTCTTCCTTCGCCGACGCAATGAACGCGCAAGTGTTAATGATTATAATATCGGCGTCCGCAGGATTCGGCGTAATTGTTATGCCATTTTCCCGCATAATGCCGAGCATAACTTCAGTATCGACAAGATTTTTTGCGCAACCTAAGCTTATTACTCCAACTTTCAAAATTTTCTACTCCCTATTGTAGCTTTTATGTGTTAGCTTGTAGGATAAAACTATTAACTACTTACTAATCCCTAAATCTAACGTGTTTAACCCAACGTTCTAAAAATTCATAACGTTGCTTTTCAGTGAAGTTTGGCGAATTTGGAAACAGTACAAGATTTTTCCCCGCGAAAGATTTATAAGCCAAACTGTTGGGATTGGTCGAAATAAAATAAAAGCCGTTACTTTGCAAGGCAAGCTGGGCGTTATCACTAAGTAGCCAATCAGTAAACTTTTTAGCCTCATTACTTTTCGGAGAATTTTTTGTAGTAAGTCCCGCGCCTGTCAAAAGATACGCCGTACCGTCAGCAGGATAAATTATTTTCAGCGGATAACCTTCCTGCATATACCGTAACGTTTCACTTTCGACGGCAATGGAAATATCTGTTTCGCCCATGCCAGCTTGACGAACGGGGTTTGATAAAAATTTCGTGTACTGTACAACTTTTGGATGAAGACCGCGTAAAATTTGGTACGTCTGCGCGTCGCCCAAGTTGCTAATCATTTGTAGCATTAAATTGGACGCGGCGTCAGCTACAAGAAAATCTGTAATGCCGATTCGCACATTTCTATAACTTGCAAGTTCCGTCCAAGTGTCAGGAATTTCTTTAAGCTTGCCGAGAAAATCTTTGTTCGTGCAAAAAATTATTGGATCGTACCAAACGCCAATCCAACGGTCATGTTTATCTTTGAAATTATTTTTTACAGCGTCATTCGTTTCAGATGCATGGGAAATTAAAAGTTGCCGTTCAGCTAGCGAATTTAAAACGGCGCTGTCAGCTACAATCACGTCGACGGTATCAACTACGGTAGGATCGGAAACGGCGTCGTCAGCAGTTTTTTGAATTAAATCTTTTGCAGGGAGTGGTACAAAATTTACGCGGACGTGACTTTCCTTTTCGTAGGCTTCAGATAAAATTGTAACGGTTTCAGCTGGCAACGTCGTGTACGCCGTCAACTCCAATTCTGAAATGCGTTCATCTGCGCCGACGCGATAAGATGTTCCTGCAACCGCCGCTATCACGAACATAAACGCCGTTAAAAAATAGATCGTGTATCGTCGCATTAATTCCGCCTCCTGCAAAAAATTTGACATAATTATAGCCCACTTGCAAAATCATTACAAGAAAAATTTTTTGTCAGCGGCATTTGAATTAATCGGGCAAAATAAATTCAGATAAAAATTTGCAAAAAAAATCTGCACGAGCATTAAAGCTTATTCAGATTTTTTCGTACGAAATAAAATTAATCAGCTTGCTATACGGCTGTCGTATTGAATGCAAATTCTCAAGATATTCTGCGCAATTTTATTTGTTTTCACTGGAATGCCCGTTCCTGAAAGATAATAATCGAATGCCCAACCAAATTGAGCTCCGCGCTCGGGGACAACGTAAAATTTCCATTGATTAATATCGTTCAACTCTCCGCTTGTTTGTTCAATTTTTTTGACATTGACATAAAACGCATAATAAATACGATCGCCGCCGCCGCGCATTTCCTCATAATCGCCAGTTGGAACTATCGTATTTGTATCAACATAGAAATCAAGTCCGCCAGTATTTCCCGCGTAAACGTCCTGCGCATTCGCAAAATTATTTTGTCCGCAAATAAAAATTACTGACGCTAATAAAATCGTACAGAAAAATTTTTTTAACATCCCGCAACCCTCCACAAAAATTTTGAAATATTTTTCAAAGTGTAGCACAAAAATTTTAATAAGTCCTTACCTGCAGGGTAATTAATCGGGCAAAATAATTTCCACGTCCATTTTTCGCGCTAAGTCTAAAAATTTTTTTGACGGTGCAATTTCAGTTATCAGCCCGCGAATTTTATTCAACGTTGCAAAATTAAAATTCGCCGTCGTCCCAAATTTTCTGGACTCGGCGACAATATAAACATTTTGGCTAAGTTCAATCATACGGCGTTTATGCATTCCCGTATTTGAATCATTCGTCGATAAAGAATTTTTTTCAATGTCAACGCCAACCGCTCCGATAAATGAAACGCTCGGGTGGAAGTGCGCCATAAATTCCAAGTTCAAGGCGTCGTAAAAACCGTCACGACTTTTGTTAATCTGTCCGCCAGCGAAAATTAAATTTATTTTTGGATTCCGCGCCAAAAATACAAGTACGTCAATCATATTTGTTAAAATTTTGTATTCAGTTTCAACCTTAGACAAAATTTCCGCAATGGCAATGCTAATCGTCGAGGTATCAAGAAAAATTAAATCTTGCGGTGTCATCAATTTTACAGCGGCGGCGGCAATTTTTCTTTTTGCTTCAACGTCACTGATTCTTCGTCGATTAGCTTCGGCAACGTGTAATTTTTCTTTTATGGCAACTGCTCCGCCGTAAGTTCGCTTTAGTTGCCCGTCCATTTCCAACGCGCCTAAATCTTTACGTATTGAATCTTCCGTGACGCTAAATATTTCCGCCAACTCTTTGACTAAAACTTTTCCATTTTTTTCAAGCAATTCCAAAATTTTTGCCTTCCGCTCTTCCATAAACATTTTTTATTTCTCCATTTAAAATTTATCATTTAATAATAATTTGTTCTAAAGTGCGTTTAACTTCGTCCATATCGACGCGCGTATTGTAGCAAGGACCGTTAGGACGAATGTTCAGCACTCCAACGGCTGGCAACGGATAAACATCTTGAATGCCTGTCATTAAATCGCGTTCGCAGGCAATAGCAAGTACAGCTTGCGGACGATTTTTTATTACAACTTGCCGCGCTAAAGTTCCACCAGTCGCCACGAAAAATACAAAGCCAAGTTCTTCCGAAAGTTTCATCAAATCGCCGATATTGCACCTACCACAACGTTTACAATTATTTGGGTCGCGTGTAATTTTATGTGGACAGCTTGCAAGTTGCAGACAATGCGGCACAAGTACCAACAATTTATTGGCGGGAACTTTTATTTGGCTTTTCATAAAAATTAAATTGCTGACCGCAATAAATGATCCTTCCAGCTGACGGCGATTTATGCCAAAAATTTTTCCAATTCGTACGGCAAGCGGAAATAAAAATTTTATTATTGCAAAACTGTAGCGGTGAAATAATTTCAGCGTAGGCAACCCTTTCACTGCTAAAACCATATTGCACAACGCGCCGATTGAAAATGTTGAGATGAAAATTAAAAATGCGCCGACG
>CAMJAZ010000061.1 GCA_946403735.1 uncultured Selenomonadales bacterium | reverse complement strand
TTATCTGCAATTCGCCAGTACGGCTCATTAAACTTTTTTCGTCTCCACCGACCATAATATTAATTTCATAAATTCTGCGGTTAGGCTTGTATTTAATCACTGGCTTATGTTCGCCGCGTGCCATTGCGTCACGAACGTATTCAATGCTACCGAAGATACAATATTTTTTCAGCGCAACGCTATCTGCACTTTTCAACGAATTAATTTTTCCGCGCTCCGTCGCTATACGCAGAAGTTTTCCTGGCACAAATTCTTTGAATAAGTCGCGGAATTTATTTATTTTGCAGGATTGTCCACTAAGGCGGAATTTGTACGTTGTCAATTCGTTATCTCCGTAGTTACGAAGTAAAGTTGTAAGTAGCGCGTACAAGTCAGGCAGAATGATTCGGACAATTTCGCGAATCGTAATTTCTACGCCGTCCATTGGATTATCATATTTATGCAATTTGCCATCTTGCCGAATGCTCAAATAATATTCAGCAGGATTTTTTACATAAATTTTTTTATCTTCCTCAAAGTCGACGTTGACCAAGTTGGATTTGAAAAACTCAATTTTAATCGCCTCTGCAATTTGCCAAAGGTAATAGAAATTGCGCTTAATCTTCCTGCTTTCATTTGCAAAGGAACATTCCGCAAACTTCGTAGGTATAAGCTCTTCGACGCGGCTATACTCATCTTCAAATTTTTTATATATTTCATTTTTATTTTTATAATCAAAATCAATCTGGCTTAAAATATTGTCGTCGTCATCTGGGATAAGTTCCTGCATTGTCAAATTTTCATTGCGCTGAATGTTCGCCGCAATTTTCATTTTCAACATCTGCAAAATTCTGTACGTGATATTGTTACCGCCGAAGTTTGAATCGCCGTTTTCAAAATCCGTTTCAATGTTGAGTACCGCCCAATCGCCGCTCTTGTCAATGGAAAAATTACAGCTGGCAAGGTCAGTCGTACCGCCGCCGCAGTCCAAAATTAAAATTTTTCCCGACGCATCGCCAATCGTTTTAATTTTTTCTGCAATGTAATGGTAAACAATCGCAACGCCTTCATCAAGTCCCTTTTCATCAATCTTGTATTGGGGCAAAATTTTTTTCATTTCGCGAATGAATTTGTTATGCAGTTTAACTGGCGCGGTCATATGTAAATTTGTGAACTTAACTTGATATTGCTGTTCAGCCGCCTTTATGACGTGTAAAAGATATTCGCGCAGAATTTCGCCGCGTTTAACCGTCGCGTAGTTGCCATTTTTATCCGTGACTTCCTCCACAAAGTCAAGGGAATTTAACCAGCGTTTAATCTCGTAGAAAACAGATGCCTTTGTATCATAGCCAGCGTCCATAATTTCTTTTTTCGCCGCGTAGCCGAATTTGTAATTGACAATGCCGTCACGGCAACTTTCAACGTAAACGATTGTCGGTAAAATTTCACGGTCGACAATTTCATCACTTGTCACGTCGCGGAAGGTTACAAGTTCGGGGACGCCGCCTTTTTCAAAGTCGTAAGTGCCGCAAGTCGTGTTGCTAGTGCCAAAGTCAATACAAAGTGGTCTATCCGTAACTGCAAGCGCCTTGTAGTTTAACGTAAATTCCAATGTCCAAATTTTTCCATTGTAACTTTCAGCTAAACTTTGTGACATAGGTTGAGCGAAAAATTTTTCAGCGTCTTTCGGAATCAGTACGGCAAGGAAACGTTTACGGTTAGCAAATTCTTCCGCGTGAATTTTATTCCAATCAAAAACGGCGTGCGGTAAAATTCTACCGTTGACAATGCCGTCTTCAATGTGACCAATCGCCGCAATTTTACCGTCAAGCGTCGCAATGCCTACAAGTCCGCGCAGAATTTCATAGCCGTCGGGAATGTTGAAATAAAAGCCGTCCTTCACCGTGACGGGATTATCTTCAAAAATTTTCAGCTCGCCAGCAATGTCAAAGTCTAAGTCGAATGCGGAAATTTTTTCAGCGGCGTTGAAAATGGCGTCGAAGTGTGCAAAGCGCAAATTTATTATGTCCGTCTCTACAACTTTTGTTTCAGTAGTAGGCGGCGGCACAGTTTTTTTTGTAAAGGTGAAGTTGATAGCGCGAAAGAAAAGCGGCAGATACTGTTCACGACTACTCATAGCGTTAAGCTCGGTAAAGTTGCAGTCAATGCCAGTGACTTTAATTGCGCCTTCAACAAAATTTCTTACGTCTTTACCTTCGGACGCATTTTTTAAAGATTTATCCAACTCGTCAACAGATTGGACTGCGCGGAATTGTGGCGGCAATAAGTTAGCAACTTTCGCAAAATCTAATTCGACCGCGCCTTTAAAATTCGGGAAGATAATTTTAAAATCTTCTTCGTTATAATCTTTAATTTGTCCAACGTCAATTATCGGATTTTTTTCTGGATAGACGCCGAAAGATTCAAAGAAAAGCGCTACCATTCTCGACTTATTCAAATTTTGAAGAGGTTCAACGGCGCAATCAATGCCCAACGTATTTGCGCAGGATTTTAAAATTAAACGAACATCTTTTGCACTAAGGTTTTGCAGAGCGTTATAAACGTCTTCATCAGTTTCAAACTTTTCAAAATTTCCGTCCGTCACGTCAGAAATAATTTTGTCGATTTTTTCAACTTCAAGCCGCTGTTTATTCGCGCCTATATTTGGAAAAACATTTGCTTTGTCAATGGCAACGTTTTCAGTTTTGAGATTGTATTTAAAGCTTTTTTCATTCATAAGAGTTGCTCCTTGTTAGGCAGTAGCTTTTAGAAAAAATTTCTTAATTCTTAATTATCACAGGTCTCCTCGTGTCAAGGCGTTAATGACGTATTCAAAAGTTTTCGTAAGCTCCGCCATATTTTTTATGGTGAAAGCATTTTTCGCGCCAACCATTTCGTCCAAATAATTTTTATCGAAGTCAACGCCGACGCCAATAGCAATTATTTTTAAGCCGTTGTCGCGAACTTTACGCGAACAGCCTAAAGTTTGTTGCCGCCTGTCTGGATAGCCGTCAGTAACGATAAGTGCAATTTTCTGGCGCGTAGAATTTTCCAAAACTTTTTCAGCAGCGTGTAAAGCTTCAATCATCGCCGTTCCGCCGTAAGCTTCAATCTGCGGAAGTTCCTGCGTTAATTTGCTAGCGTCATTCGTCAAGCCGCTAAGAATTTTAGGCTTATCGCTGAAACTCATCAGTGCCATTTTATGAACGCTCAAGTCAATCATCTTTGTTATCAATTCGGTTGACGCACGCTTAGCTTGAGCTAAATCATCGCCGCGCATACTTCCCGAACAATCCAACATCAATACCATATCCATCGGCTTTGCGGAACTTGACGTAGATTTTTTTGTCGTCTTATCAAGAAATTCTTCGCGGGAATTTTCAACGTTTTGCTTGTCAATTACCGTAACTTTTAAGCGCTGGTCTTGTGTAAACTCAAACTTAACATCAACTTTCATTTGCCCAGCAGGTGCAGAAGGCAAATTTTTCAAGTTCAATGAACCATAAAAACGGTGGAACTTTATATCAAGTTCATTTTCATTATCCGCCTCATAAACGTTGACATCAATTTCAGTTTGATTGTTGAAAACAGTTTGATAAGTTTGAGTTGCCGCGCAGGGATACGGCGTATCTTTAGCCAAAATTTTATCGAAGACAAGTTTTCCGTCCCTATTCAACGCCAAAAGAATGTGAAAGACCACTTTTTACAGTTATTTTGCCGTCAGGTTCATTGCCGTCGCCTGCATAACCTCTATTTAGCGATTCAGCAACTAACGCCGCGCCAATAACTACAAGTTGACTTAATGGCAATTCGTCATTGGGGACAATACCTAAGTCCTGCGTAATTCTTTCGCGAATATAGGGAATAAAGCACGTGCCGCCAGCTAAAATTATTTCGCCAATTTCGTCAAGGCGGAAATTTTTATTATTCTTCGCAAAACTATTCAGCTGATTGAAAATCCTGTCGAACAACGGCTTACAAATTCTTTCAAGCGCCCTTCTAGTTAAAGTGAAGTCCAAATCATAATTTTTGCCGCTCAACGTCGTCAAGTTTGGTAAAATTACTTCGTGTTCGGTAACTTCACTTAATTTTTCTTTAGCGTGCCGCGCCTCGATTAAAAGCCGATTCATCAAAATATTGTATTCAGTTTCATCAATGCCAGCAGTTTTATAATCATCTAATTTTAAGCCAGTATCGTCTTCAATGTGTTTAATTAGTTCATTTTGAATGGCTTTATCGAAGTCATCGCCGCCAAGTCTATCGTCGCCATCAATCGCAATGGCTTGATAAGTGTTATTTTCCACATCAGCGTTTAGTACGCTTAAGTCAAAAGTTCCGCCGCCAATATCGACGACCATAACTTTTTTATTAAGTTGTTTTTCCTGTGCCGCCTCAATAGCCGCCGCAGTTGGTTCCTCCAAAATCCACATAACGTGAAAGCCAGCCGCTTCACCAGCTTTTCTAGTTTCGTCACGCTGATTATGGTTGAAGTACGCAGGAACTGTTATAACTGCGCCAATTTTTTCATCGCCTTGCAGTCGCATACGCTTTACAAATTCGCGTTTAACTTCCTTCAAAACTTCAATGGCAACATCAGTCGGCGTGTAAGTACGACCATTGCAAGTCCACGTTTTATTCAGTTCAAAGTTGCCGATATAAGTTTTAGCGGAGCTAATCATATTTTCTGGGTCAGTCACGCCTAAACTTTCTGCGTACTGCCCAACTTTCACTTCGCCGTTTTTGTCAGTGTAAATAACGCTCGGCAACATTGTAGCGCCGCCTTCAAATTTTAGAATCCTTTTTTTGCCACGCATAAAGTAACAAGCTAGCGTGTTGCGCGTGCCTAAGTCAATGCCGATTACGTATTCGTCATTCATAAAATCTTCCTCCTAATGGTTGAAAGGGCGCTAACTTTCAATATTTTTTAAACTACATCTTTTTCAAGTGAAACGCCGTCGACATTTTCAGCGTCAGTACTTTCAATCGGCACAATTTTAGGCGTAGCGCCTTCCGTTACACATTCTTCTGTAACGATAATTTTGCGCGGCTCTTCAGACTTTGGAATTTCAAACATAACATCAAGCATAACATCTTCGATAATGCCTTTAAGTGAGCGTGCGCCAGTTTTACGTTCAATCGCCTTTTTAGCTACGGCAATTAACGCCGCCTCTTCAAATTCAAGTTGTACATTGTCCATAGCCAAAAGTTTTTCGTACTGCTTAACAGGAGCATTGCGCGGCTCTGTCAAAATTCTAAGCAATGAATGTTCGTCTAATGTTTCAAGCGTACAAATGACTGGCAAGCGTCCAATAATTTCAGGAATTATGCCGTACTTCATCAAATCTTCTGGGCGAACTTGATGAATCAGTTCATTAAACTTTTCGTCGTCATCCTCCTTAGCTGGAACGTCGACGCCAAAACCTAAGCTTGCCTCACCTTTGCGAATACGTTTAGCTACAACTTTATCAATGCCGACAAATGCGCCGCCGACTATGAACAAAATATTTTTCGTATCAACTTTAATTGTAGGCGCTTCAGGGTGTTTACGTTGTCCCCGCGCAGTAAATTCCACGACGCTACCTTCAAGCATTTTCAAAAGTCCCTGCTGTACGCCTTCGTGACCAGGATCGGCAGTAATTGAATTATTTTCGCCAGACTTACGCGCAATTTTATCGAACTCGTCAAGGTAAATGATACCGTGTTCAGTCTTTTCAATATCTTGTCCAGCGGCGTAGTAAAGATTGCGAACGGCAACTTCAACGTCAGCGCCAACAAAGCCAGCCTCCGTCAAACTTGATGCGTCAGTCACGGCAAAAGGTATATCTAAAAGTTTCGACAGATGACTAAGCATAGCCGTTTTACCACAACCTGTTGGACCGATTATGATAACGTTGGACTTGTCAATTTCATCATTGCCGCCGTCATTTTCCAAATCGTACTTCATACGCTTATAGTGATTGTACGCGGCGACAGACAAAATTTTTTTAGCGCGTTCCTGCTTAATAATAAATTCGTCAAGGTAAGCTTTAATGACGTGCGGTTTATTTTTTTCAAGCAAATTTCCAAGTTCGTCGGCAAATGAACCGTGAGACTTTTTAAGTTTTTTCTGTTCATCTTCGTCGATAATTTTATTAAGTTCTTTAATGCAATTTCTGCAGACAGCAAAACCCGTGCCAGGATCGAAAATCGGCATATCAATTTGACTTTGCACCTTTACGCGGCGTCCACACAAACTACATCTAAATGTTCCCATTGACATAAAAAAATTTCTCCTTTAAGTTTAACAGCTAAAGTTTATGACTAAAATTCTTTAGACCTCATAAAAATTTTTGCATTGATATTTCTGCGCGGCTATGATAAAATCCTTTTTCGTCAAACATTTGAAGATTTTATCACGGAGGTGTAAATTTTGAAAGAAAAAATTCATCCGCAATATTTTGAAGCTACTGTAACTTGTGGTTGTGGCAACACGTTTAAAACTGGCTCGACAAAAAAAGAATTGAAAGTTGATGTTTGCTCGAAGTGTCACCCATTTTTTACTGGTCGTCAGCGCGACGTTAAAGCTGGCGGGCGCATTGAGAAATTTAATAAGCGCTACAAAAAATCTTAAGCTATTAATAAGTAGAGGCTAACGGTTAAGATTAAAGCTTGAAAAATTCTAGCTAAAAATCTTAGTCGCTAGCCTTTATTTTTTTGCTTGACGCCAGCGCAAAATCTTTGTAAAATAATTTTTGAATGTGATTCAATTTTTTTAGGAGAAATAGCGATGGAACTTTCAAGCTTTGATAAATCCCTGCTGAATTTGTTGCAGGGAAACATACCAGTTTGCAGTAGACCTTTCGCGGAAATGGCGTCGATACTTGGCGCAGATGAAAATTTTGTGCTAGAACGTGTACGCGAATTGAAGGCGGCAGGCTATTTGCGTCGTATCGGAACTTTTTTTAACTCCGACAATTTGGGCTATCGCAGTACGTTAATAGCGTTGGAAGTCACGCCGTCAGAAATTTGTACGGTTGCCGAAACTATTAACGGTTACGACGAAGTCACGCACAATTACGAACGCGAAGGCAAATTTAATT
This sequence comes from uncultured Selenomonadales bacterium, assembly GCA_946403735.1. GTDB lineage: Bacteria > Bacillota > Negativicutes > Selenomonadales > Selenomonadaceae > Quinella. Next base: position 686 of record CAMJAZ010000061.1, on the reverse strand, counting down.
TATGGTTCACGCTGTCAACGTTGAATGCAGAGCGCGAAGGAAATATTTTAAGCGAAATTAAATCTCTGCGCGGCGTTGAAGATATGATTAACTTGAAGTCCAATAGAAAATTTAAAATCAATGTGCAATTCAATTTACAGTGACACAAAAATTTTGACAGACCCAGACAAAGAAATTATACGTGTTTTGCAGGAAGATTTTCCACTTTGTGAAGAGCCGTACAAATTTTTGGCGGAAAAAGTTGGAATTGATGAGGAAGAATTTTTACAGCGCGTGAAAGATTTTGTACGCGAAAAAAAAATTCGTAAGCTTGGCGCCGTCCTGCAACATAGAGCGGCGGGCTTTAAATCAAATGCACTTTGCGCGTGGAATGTACCAGCTGAAAAACTTGCTGACATTGCGGCGATTATGAGTTCACACGCGGCAGTTTCGCATTGCTACGACAGGACGCCTGCGCCGAATTGGAATTATAATTTGTATACGATGATTCATGCAAAGTCCCGCGCAGAATGTGACAGTATCATTGCTGAACTTTCGCGCTTGACGGGCATAACAGATTTTCAAGCGCTTTACTCCATTAAAGAGTGGAAAAAAACTTCTATGAAATATTTCACCGAAGAACTTAAAAATTCTTAATAAAAAAGAACCTTTCAACTGTAATAGCTGGAAGGTGTTTTTTAATATTT
>CAMJAZ010000060.1 GCA_946403735.1 uncultured Selenomonadales bacterium | reverse complement strand
CCTGCGCATTAGACGCGTCAAGCCTGCCAGACAATGTCACGGTTAAAGTTGTACCTTCCAACAATTTTTTAATTTCCACAAATAAACCTCCATTCTAGATAGTAGCTTGTACTACTAACTATTCACTAATTTTTCTAGCAATCATAATGTCGACGCAATGATCATGCGGCTTTTCTTCGCCGTCATTTCTGAAATAAATTTCCTGCATCATCTCAAATTTCCAGTCACGCCCATAGTAACTGAAAAGTTCAGCCGAATTGTAAAGGTATTCATTCTTGTCCCAATACGGTGACTGCTCAATAAAACTTTTGTCAACAAATACACTCAACGCATTCAAGCCGCCGACTTTCGTTTGACTTTGCAACATTTTGAAGACACGTGAACGATCTTTCGGCGGAACACATTGCATAACGCCGCTGGAGTAAATCACGTCAAAATTTTTTTCAATCTTATAATTTAAAATATCTGCGCGGAAAAAGTTCACGTCGACGCCAATTTCTTCAGCAAGCGCCCTTCCCTTTGTAATGCCAATTTCAGACGCACTTAATGCAGAAACTATGTAACCGTTACGTGCAAAAAATACTGCCTCTTGACCGTCGCCGCAACCAATTTCTAAAAGATTTTTTTGACCAATCGGCGGCATAAAACCTAAAACTTCACGCGCCATTTGATTGGTGGCAAATTGCCATTCAGGAGTAACTTTTTTATGTTTTTCTTCGTAGTTGGCGATTTTGAGATTTTCCGCTTGATAGCCAAAAAGTGCGTCAATCGTCACGCCGAAAAATGCCGCAAGTCTGGGCAACATATCGACATCAGGACGGCTTTGACCATTTTCCCAACGCGAAACAGATTGCGGAGTAATGCCCAACTTTTCCGCTAACACTTCCTGCGTTATCTTCATTGATTTACGCGCCGTGTAAATTTTTTCTGCTAAGATTCCTGCTTTGTACGTTCCTCTCAATGTTATCTCTCCTTCGTAAACTACTTTGATGAACTGTTTTGAATAAACTTTGAAAGTTGCTAGTGACTAGTTGCTAGTTGCTAGACATTAAGAAAACTCTACATTCCGCATTTTAAGGACTTGAAATTAAAAATTCTTCATTCTACATTCTTAATTATTAATTCTTAATTCCTACAAGTTGTCCTCAAGTTTCAAGATGATGTCACGAAGTTCTGCGGCGCGTTCAAATTCCATAGCGCGGGATGCCTCCTTCATCTGCGCAGTTAAAGTTTTTATTAAATTTCGCCGCTGATTTGCCGTCAACTTTTTCAAAAGCTCACTTACAGATTTAGATTTAGTTTTCTCCGTCTTTTTAAGTGGTAATTCGATTAACGGCGCAATAGGCTTTTCAATGGTACGCGGTTTAATTTTATGTTTGACGTTATAAGACTGTTGAATCTGTCGTCGGCGTTCTGTTTCATCCATTGCACGCCGCATTGAATCAGTAATTCTTTCTGCGTATAAAATTACCTTCCCATGAGCATTTCTTGCCGCGCGTCCAATCGTCTGAATCAACGAAGTTTCGGACCTTAAAAATCCCTCCTTGTCCGCATCTAAAATTGCTATCAATGAAACTTCTGGCAAGTCTAAGCCTTCACGCAAAAGATTTATTCCAACAAGTACGTCAAACTTTCCCGCTCTAAGATCATGAATAATTTCTGCTCGCTCAATCGTGACAACGTCTGAATGTAGATATTTTACACGAATTCCCGCGCCTTGCAAGTAGTCTGTTAATTCTTCGGCAAATTTTTTAGTCAAAGTTGTTATCAAAACACGTTCATTTAATTTTATTCGCGAATGAATTTCTGAAATTAAATCGTCAATTTGATTTTCTAACGGGCGCACTTCAACTTCTGGGTCAAGCAAGCCCGTCGGTCTGATAATCTGTTCGACAACTTGTCCCGCCTGTTGAAGTTCATATTCAGCGGGCGTCGCTGAAACGTAAATCAGCTGTCCAACTTTTTCGTTGAATTCGTCAAAAGTCAATGGGCGATTGTCCAACGCGCTGGGAAGTCTGAAACCGTTTTCAATCAATGAAATTTTCCTGCTACGGTCGCCAGCGTACATTGCGCGAACTTGCGGCAAGGTTACGTGTGACTCGTCAATTACCGTTAAAAATTTTCGTGGAAAATAATCAATCAAGGTAAACGGCGGCTCGCCTTCATTGCGTCCTGTCAAATGTCGTGAATAATTTTCAATGCCCGAACAGTAGCCCATTTCGGAAATATTTTCTAGGTCAAAATTTGTACGCTGTTCAATGCGTTGCGCCTCAATCAATTTATTTTCCGCGTTGAAGTAGTCAATTTGTTGGCGAAGTTCTGCGCGAATATTTTTTTCCGCACGTTCCATATCTTCAACATCTGCTACATAATGTGACGCGGGGAAGATGAAAACTTCGTCGCGAACTCCAACGGCTTTACCAGTCAAAATTTCAAATTCCGTCAAGCGTTCCACTTCGTCGCCAAAAAGTTCAATCCGAATTGCTCGCCCATTGTAACCTGCTGGCGTGACTTCGACAACGTCGCCGCGTACACGAAATTTGCCGCGCTCAATGATAATGTCATTTCTTTCATAGCGAATCGATACAAGCCGCTTTAAAATTTCTTCGCGGTCAATAGTTTGTCCCTTGTACAAGTGCAGGAGCATTTTAGAATAATTTTCTGGCGAACCTAAGCCGTAAATGCAGGAAACACTTGCAACAATTATAACGTCGCTCCGTTCAAATAACGCGCAGGTGGCAGAATGGCGCATTTGGTCAATTTCATCATTAATCGACGCGTCCTTCTCAATGTATGTATCAGTGGCGGGAAGGTACGCTTCTGGCTGATAATAATCGTAGTAGCTGACGAAGTAACCAACGTAATTTTCAGGAAAAAAACTTTTGAACTCGGCGGCAAGCTGCGCGGCTAAAGTTTTATTATGCGCAATAACAAGCGTGGGAAGTTGTACGCGCTCGATAACTTTTGCAACGGTATAAGTTTTGCCCGTACCAGTAGCGCCAAGTAAAACCTGCGCGGCAAGTCCGTCGTCAATGCCTTCAGCAAGTTTGTCAATAGCTTGTGGTTGATCGCCCGTAGGATTAAACGGCGCAATAACTTTAAATTTTTTATTAAGCATAGGTATTCCTTAAAATATTTTTTAAGCGGTAACAAAGATATAATCCAGCTAAAATTACTACGCCTTCAAAGAATGTTCGCGTTATCCAAGTTTGTATTACGTAGTCCTTTACAGAATTTAAGCCCAATAGCGCGTTCCAATCGACGACGCCAAGCAGTTTAAAAATTTCTACTGTAAATTTTATCCACAAAAATATTCCGAATGTCATAAACATCGCCGCGCCAAATGGTATTGCAATTTCCTTTGACTCAATCATAACGTAGACGCAAACTATTACAGGTAAAACTAAAATGTAAAAGTCATTGTAAAAAGAATAGCACCAAAACGTTGACGCTATACAAGCAGGGAAAAATTTAAACGCACTGATTTTACAGCCGCTTAAAAGTTTGTGTCCAATAGCTACGTAAATTATCCCTGCTAACATACTAAGCATAATTGCCAATTTGAAATCAGACGCCGTAAACAATGTGAATATTCCCGCGTAATTATTCGAGCCACCTGCGCCCGTCGCTAAAAATTCCGTTAATAAAATTATTGGGCTGGTGTTAGTCATAAAAGATACAATTAACCAAGCCGCTATGTCAATCGCCGCCGCAATGAAAAGTATTTTGAATCGACGCATAAGCAAAAGCGTTAAGCAGAATATCAACGCAATTTGCGGCTTGACCATTGCAAAGGCTAAAAGTATTCCCGACAATTTTGGATAATTTTCTTGCAACAGAGAAATTAAAATAAGCAGACAACAAATTAAACTACTTGCATTTCCTGTACTAATCATCGGTATTAACTGCGCGGCTGAAAATATTGCAAGCAATGCCGAAGTAAAAGCAAACTTCAACGATAAATTTTTGAATTGCTGAAAAATAATTATCGCCGTCGCCAACAAAACTATTCCGTTTATGACAATAAAATAAATTTCAGCTGGTTCAAATGTAGCGTTGACTGAATGATAGGCTGTAAGTTCTTTATTGATTGTCATCGGCGTACTTGGTATTTGTGCCGCCGTACTCATTGCTAAAAATCCTGCGTAAAACAAATTGCCGAGCAATAATCCGTAAGGCGTCGTTCCCCAATTTGCAGGAATTATGCCCAACTCTTCAACAGCTGGAACTTCCGCGCCGATTAAAGGGTAGGGATCTATTCCGCGCAGAGTGTACGCGCATAATTTCCATTGTCCCAAAAAATCTTGATATATGCGCGGAGTTTCCAGAAAATAATTTGCACACGCCAAAATATTTAGTCCAATCAAGACGAAGATCGCCAAATTAGTTTTAGATATTATAATCAGCCTCCAAAAGATTGACGAACTTTTTCACATCGCAATAATCTACACCAGCATTTTTTGCGCAAAGTCCGTCTCTGTCGTCGCGGTCTCCAATGTACAAAATTTCTTCGCGATTGAGGTTTAAAAGCTTTACAATATTTTTAAGTCCGTCAGCATTCGGTTTCATACATTTTATTAAATCGTCGTCGCTCCAAAAAGTAAAATTTGGTACGAAGTCCAACGCTTGAATTTTTTCGGCAACGGGATTGTCTGAATAAATCACAATAGTGATGCCGCGCAGTTTTGCAGATTGTATCGCCGCGATTAATTTTTTTCGCTGAAAAATTTTTATAAAAAATTTCGGCTTTTCAGTCATCCAATATTGAATGACGGCTAAAATTTTTTGTACCGACATATTATAGCGCAAACTTAAATTTTCCAGTTGAAGTTGATGAGAATTTTTTGAATCCGCCGCGAATAATTTTTCACGTAATCTGCGATATTCACGCAACATAAAAATTTCCTTCCAACGGTGCGGACGCGGTAAATAATAAAGTACAAGCCACGCCGCCATACATATTCGCATTGGCAACTGATAAAATAATGTGCCGTCAAAGTCCAGTATCCACGCTTTATAATCAAAAAAATTTTTCATACGTTTATTAGTTCTACGTCAGTAAAAATTTTAAGTTGCGGAATGTCTACAAACATTAACGCCGTGAATAGTGTTGCCACAAAGAAACAGTACGCCATTAACCATTTTTCGCGATACAATTTTTCTGGTTTCTGTACTGCCGAATCTTTTGCATATGACAGCCAAAAATAATAACAGAAAAGTCCTACCAAAAACGGCATAAGCAACACCAATTCTATCCGATACTTCACTAAAAAAATTCCCGTGAAAAATACTGAACACATTGCATAGAAAAATGCGCTCGTCAATAAAGATTTTTCTGAATAACTTTTGAAAGATTTTCTGTACTTGCTGGCTAAAAGTGGGTCGCCAATCATACGGTATTCGGCGTAACGTTTTATTGCCATAAGAAACGCGCCCAGCATCCAGTAGCCGATAACAATACTAATCGGCGGCAAAACGGGATTTTCCGTCGCGTTAAACACGATGAACCAGCCTAATAGCAGACGAATCATATTGTTGATTGATTCGCTTAAAACGTCAAGGATAAAAATATCTTTCGTGCGCAATGGCTTGACGTTGTAGGCAATGCCCATTACCCAAAGCCATATCAACATAAGCAGGAAATAAAAATTTATCAGATGACCGATAGCAAATCCAGCACAGGTTAAGACGCCCCATAAAGTCCAAACGACGCCGCCTTTTACGTCTTCTGTTACGACACTGCGATTTTTTTTCGTCGGGTGAAATTTATCAAATTCCGCGTCAAGCCATTCATTTATGACGTAATTTGCAGAGGCAATCATACTTGTCGCAAAAAAAGCTATAACCAATCGGCTAATAATTTCCAAATCAATTTTTGTACCTATTAAAATATCAGCGAAAAAAAAGCCTGGCAATATGAAAAGTTGTTTAATCCAATGGTCTAGCCGCATTATTCGGATATATTTTTTCATAATTTAAATTTCCTTAGCCGTCAACATCGCTTCAACTTTCAAGTCTGGCGTTTCATTGAGGTTAATAACTTCGCCTTTCAACGTCTGTACAATCGGCTGATCTGTAACGCGCTTTTCATCAATTTCAATAATCTTCGCGCGTTTACCATTCGTCAAGCCGACCCAGCAACCGTTGAATGAATGCCGCAACCTAAACATAAAAATTAAGCCGATTTTCTTATCAAGTTTGCCACGTGCAATGTCTTGAAACAGAACTTGAAAAATATCGAAAGGCGAATTTCTCCTAGCGTAGGAGCGATTAGCCGCCATTGCGTCGTAAATGTCAAGAATCGCGATAACTTTGCCAAATTCGCTAATGTCGTCGCCGCGCAGTCGATTAGGATAGCCCGAGCCGTCGCAACGTTCATGATGTTGCAAGACGCCTAATAAAACGTCTTTAAAAATTCTAAGCGGTGAAACTTTTAAAATATCGTAACCATAATCGACGTGACGTTTAACTTTGTCCATTTCATCTGGATCAAGTTTGCCTTTCTTGTTCAAAATTTCTGGCGGAACTTTCATTTTGCCAATTTCGCTTAACAAGCCCGACAAAACAATTTCGCGTTTAGGTTTATCAGGATAGCGAAGCCAACGCGCCATAAGTCCAGCCAAAATTCCGACGTTTGTAGCGTGATGAATTACGTAGTCACCTTCACGCGCCATATTGTGAATTTGAGTAACGGCAGTTGAAACGTCGCAAAGTAAATTTATATTGTCTGGCGCTAAGACGGCGTCAAGATTTTTTATATTTATCCCGTCACCACGCGCTGCTTGATAGTAAACATTTTGAACCATTTCATAGGTGCGCTTGTAATGGTCGAGGTATTCGGAGTCCAACATAAATTCATCTAAGCTGACTTCCTCTTCTTCCTCATCATCTTCATCAATGAAAACTGAAAAAATATTTTTCCGCCGCAACGCGTCAATTTTATTCGCATCAAGTACAGTATTCTGCTTTAAAACTATTGAGCCGTCTAAATCCATAACGTCTCGCCCAATTTTCATTCCCGAGCGCAAAATATCAACGTCGTAGGACCTTAACATAAAATCACCACCTCATATTTGGATTAAGGATTTGAAAAATTTTTAGCTCTCTAAAAATCCGTAACCGTTATTCTAAATAATATTATCCAAAGTGTTAAAAGTTCCTGCCGATAATTGCAATGAAAAAATTTTTCAACGAAGTTGATTGGTAAATATCAATTTTCGTACCAGTAGGAAAAATTTCGTACAGCTTAAACTCTTCGCCGTCGAGTTTAATTGTTAAGTTCGTGCCGACACCCGTTCGCAGTGAAAGATTTTCAATAGCGCGGTTCATATCGTCCATTACAAAGTAGCCGTCGACTTCGTGAAAATTTCCGTCGCTCTCCATAAACGGCAAGCCGACACCGTGCGATTTATATTTTGTTCGACGCAAGATAAATTTTTCGCCGTCAAATTCCAATTCCTCAATGACGGGCGTTTTCTGTACGGAATGAATGAAATTTATTTCTAGCGGCAAATTTTTTTTCGCGTCGACAGCGGCAACAATTTTTTCAGCGCCATCAACTTCCGCCGTCACGAAAATTTTTTGCTGATTCGTAGCAAATAAAAAAGTCACTATAATTAAAGTGACAATAAAAATTTTTTTCTTCATTAAAATTCCTTCTGATAAATTTTGAAAAAATTTTTTTATTTTTAGCTAGGGCGTGTTGAATAATATAAAAAATGGTAAAATAGCGTAGAGGTGTAAAAAT
>CAMJAZ010000059.1 GCA_946403735.1 uncultured Selenomonadales bacterium | reverse complement strand
CTTCTTTCAAATATTAATTCCTACATTTTTTATAAATGGTTGACAAACCGTTTTTTTTTTATAATATTTTAAATTTTTTAGACCAGCTATAAAAAGTCAAGTAGTTGAAACTGGAATATAAGGTTTATTATCACGAAGAACAGCAAAAATAATGGAAAGCATTTTGTGGCAAATATGTCCCATAACGTTTAAATGGTCTTTACCTTCAGCACGTTTTTTCTCATAAAACTTATTTAAGGCGGGATCTTTGAAAGCGGCAACAAAAGAAGCAAGCCAAATAGCCCGTCTAAGGTACGGACTTCCTCGTTTTGATAAATGTCCTTTAGAGTTTATCGACTCGCCAGATTGGCTGTTTTTTGGATAAAGACTGGCGTAAGCAACAAGTTTCGACACTGATGAAAATTTGACAATATCGCCGCCAATTTCAGAAAAGATAACAGCGGCAAGAGTTTTGCCAATTCCTGTAATTGTGTGAAGTTTGCAATCGAAAGTGTCGTAAATCTTTGCAATTTCAGCGTCAAAAATATCAATGGTGTATTCCAAAGATTTAAGTTGTTCAATGTACTGCTTTATGATGAGAGAAATTGAAGAGGAGGCGAGTATAATGCCGAAAGAATTTCTGGCATATTCTTGAATTTGGATAGCTTTGTCGATACCGAATCTGCCACGACTTGCCTTTTGCAAGAGGTCGGCGAGAGTTTGAGAATCAACAGAAAGTATTTGTTCGGGAGTTGAATAATTTTCTAAAAGTCGCATAGAAGTGACGCCGAAAGTATCAGTAAAAAGTTTTTCATATTCAGGAAAAATTTGGTCTAAAAGAGCGATGACCTTGCGCTTAATGTCGGATGCAGTAGCTATAATGTAAAAACGATGTCTGCAAAGTTCGCGTAGAGCGTGAATATTTTCGGGAAGAATTTCAGTATTGGTATAACGACCGATTCTGAGAATTTCAGCAATAATGAAAGCGTCGATGTTATCGGTCTTGGTTTCATGAATGAAAAGACCGCGTAAAGCGTCGGACTGCAAGGGATTGATGACGCGAACAATTTGGTTATCTTGACGAAGGTGAGCATAAAGACTAAACCAGTAATGTCCCGTAGCTTCCATTGCAAACTCAACGGGCGGATTGAGTTTTCTGACAGCGTCCATAAATTTGCAATAACCGGAATGGGAATTTTGAAACTTAATGCGCTTAACAACGACTTGCCCGCGCTCATCAATAACGACGGCTTCGTGAAATCGTTTGGCAATATCAATACCGACAAAATACATTTTAACACCTCATTTGGACGTATCTGATGATTTGTGGGTCAAAGCCTACTGCGAAATAAGTAGAATAACTACATCCAGCTAATCATTGAACTCCCACAAAGTCAGAATCCTCACTCTAAATATAGTGGACTTTAACCACACGGAGGTGACAGAGGTAAACTGTCCTATGCGGTTATTTTATCAAAATCCTTATAGATTTTAACATCTAAATTTTACTTTATTATAGTAGGAGGTTTAAAGTTATGACCAATCTTGAAAGAAAAAATCTTGGCTTGATTTACGATCCAATGGACGAAGAAATTATGAAACTTCAAGGCGGCTGTATGAAAAAAATGGAAGAATATAACGCCACTACTTCCGCGCAGTCTGAATTGCGCCAAAAACTTTTAAAAGAAATGCTCGGCGCTGTCGGCGAAAACTGCTACATTGAGCCACCGTTTCATGGAAACTGGGGCGGAAAAAATCTTTTCTTCGGAAATAATGTTTACGCGAATTTTAATTTGAATGTTGTTGATGACGTTGAAATTATCGTCGGCGATAACGTTTTATTTGCGCCGAATGTAACTTTGACGACGGCGAATCATCCCATTGATCCAACACTGCGCGGCAAAGGTTATCAGTACTGCAAAAAAATTGTGATTGAAAAAAATGTTTGGCTTTGCAGTAACGTTGTAGTTTTACCAGGCGTGACGATTGGCGAAAATAGCGTTATTGGCGCGGGCGCGGTCGTGACAAAAAATATTCCCGCCAACGTTGTAGCAATGGGCGTACCATGCCGCGTTGTACGGGAGATTACTGACGATGATAAAAAATTTTACGACGGCGGCAAAATAATCGATTACGAAAACTTTGCCGATAAATTTTAAATTTTAAACTTTAACTCCGCTAACTTTACGCCCACCCTTAAAAAAATCTTTCCGATATTCACTAGGACTTATGTTATATCGTTTGCGAAAAGCTTTAATAAAAGATTCACTCTGTTTAAAGCCGCATGAATAAGCAATGCCCGCGATTGTTAAAGACGACGACTCCAACATATGCCGCGCCTTCGTCAATCGGCAATTTTGAATATAATCTTTAGGCGACATTCCAGTATACTTTGTGAAAATTGTTGTGGCGTAACAGCGCGTTAAATTCACGTAGTCTGCAACGTCTTGAACGGTAACAGGTTCTTCAATATGGTTGTGAATATATTTTACCATATGTGACACATAAGTATTTACATCGACTTTTGGCATTAAATCTTTCTGCGCATCGACAATAATGGATATGAATTGAAAAAATAATCCCCAGCGGTAATAAATATCACTAAGTGCAAAATCATTATTCGCCAACATTTCGTCTACATACTCTTCAAGCTTTCTTCCACTTTCAAGACTGCATGAAAAAATTGGATTCTCTTGCGAAAGACCTATTGACCCAACAAGCCTTTTCGATTGACGACCGCCAAACCCTACCCAAACATACGTCCAGGGATCGTCAATGTCACTAGAATAAACAGTTTGATTGTCAGGTTCGATAAAAAACCCCTGCCCTTCGCGCAAATTGTAGGTGTGCTGATTGGCTTTAAAAATTCCCTTGCCAGAAAGCACGTAATGAATCAGATAGTAAGAACGTACTGCAGGTCCGTAAGTATGACCAGGATAATTTATTGAGTGTCCGAAAGTGACAAGGCAAAATTCGTCTTCATTGAACGGCGGCATATAAACAGAGCGTACATTTTCCATCATCAGACCTCCCCCAATACAAAATCTTTCTAACGTTTCACATTTTACCATATTATTTTCACGTAAAATCCTTTTTCCTTAAAATCAGAAAATTTGTACCACAACATAAAACAAAATTACTGTATTGAAAAGTTACAATGTGAAAAAATTTTAGGAGATTTTTAGGGGAGGTTTTAGCTTATGGAGAAAAAAAATTTAGTCGTGACCGTAAGTCGTCGCTACGGTTGCGGCGGACGTGAGCTGGCAGGTATTCTTGCCAAAAAGTTAGGCGTAAAGCTTTACGACAGACAACTGATTCACATTGCGGCGGCGAAACTTTCCATTAACGATTTGCCTGACGACGATTTGTACGAACTGGCAAGCACTATTCCGCCTATGGATATGACCTTCCTGCCGTTTCATTCTTTCGGCGTCAAACTTGGTTCTGGTCAATACGGGCATAACATTTTTATGGCTGAATCAAATGTCATTCAAAGGCTTGCTGAAAAAAAATCTTGTGTCATTCTCGGACGTTGTGCAGATTATGTTCTGCGCGAAAATGAAAACAAATTTTCAATCTTCGTGACGGCTAATGATGATTTTCGTGACAAACGCGGCTTAACAGTTTACGACGGCAAAACTTTGCAGGAAATGGACGTTGAAAATAAAAAACGCGCCCGCTACTACGAATACTATACTAATCAAACTTGGGGTGACGCCGCGAACTTTGATTTAGTAGTCAATACTAGCAATGCGCCGCTTGACAAAATTGCAGACGGAATTATTTCTTACATTGAATCGGTTAAAAAGTAGAAGGGGAGGGGATTTATAGTGAGTAGTAAATTTGTTCAACGTGTCGCGTATGCTTGCGGCACATTCGGGCATGATATTTTTTATGCAATGCTCGGAAGTTATTTTATGATTTTTGTTACAAGTAACCTCTTCAATTCGCCTGATGCTGAAGGAAAGTTGCAAGATGCCTATATGATTGGCGTTGTCACGACTATAATTTTAGTTTTGCGCGTCGGTGAACTTTTAATCGACCCGTTCATTGGAAATATGATTGACAAGACGAAAACTCGTTGGGGAAAATTTAAGCCATGGGTTTTAATCGGCGGTGTAGTTGGTGCAGTCTGTTTAGCAATTTTATTCACGGACTTCGGCGGAACGGCTATGACAAGTCCAATGACGTACCTAATTGGATTTGCCGTCGTCTATCTGATTATGGACGTTTTTTATTCTGCTAAAGACGTTGCTATTTGGTCAATGATTCCAGCGTTGAGTTTTGACAGCCGCGAACGCGAAATTACTGCAACTTATGCGCGTATTGGTTCAGTATTCGGCGGTCAACTCGTTACAGTTATGGTTATGCCATTGGTTTTATTTTTCTCAATCAACCAAAATGGCGGCGCAGGTGATCCACGTGGTTGGTTTGCATTTGCATGTATCGGCGGTGCAATTTCAGTTATCGGCGCAATTATTCTTGGTATCGGTACGAAGGAGCAACAATCTGAACTGCGCGAAAATAAGGAAGAAACAAGTTTCAGCGACGTTTTCAAAGTTTTAGCGCAAAATGATCAGCTGATGTGGATTGCCTTCACGTACTTGATTTACGGTTTGGGCGCAAATATCGTCAACAATTTTAACCTGTACTATTTCATTTACATTTTGGGCGATTCGACGCAATTTTCTTTTCTCGGTATAATCAACGTAATAATCGGCTTGGCGGCAGTTGCACTTTTCCCAACGTTGACGCAAAAATTTAGCCGCAGAGGATTATTTTTCGCATCAATCGCTATAATGATAATTGGCTTGGTCTGTTATGCAATGGCGGGAAAAAGCGTAATGATGACATTGTTTGCCGCAGGACTTTTCGCATTGCCGCAACCTTTAATTTTCTTGGTAGTTTTGATGACGATAACTGATACTGTTGAATATGGACAGCTTAAACTTGGACACCGCGACGAAGCATTGGTACTTTGCGTACGTCCGCTGATTGATAAACTTGCTGGTGCTATCACAAGTGCAATGGTCGGTTATACGGCAGTTTGGGTCGGTATGACTTCAGGTGCAACGGCTGATTCAATTTCGCCTGAAGGTATTTTTAACTTCAAGCTGATAATGTTTGCCGCGCCTATCGTATTGATAGTTATTGCGGGTTTCTTCTATCGTGCCAAAGTTAAATTGACAGAGGAAGAGCATGAACGCATTGTTAAAGAACTTGAAAAGAAATGGAAAGATATGAATAAATAAATTAACAAATTTACTTTGTAATAATTTTTTATTAACCTACTTTTTCTTTGGCGCAAAGAAAAAGTAGCAAAAAGAAACAGCCCGCTGAAATCGCATCACGCGATTTGCGCGGGCGCCCATCCTTGGGCGCCCTTTGATTAGTTCAAATTGTAACTTTATATTGAGTTAAAGGAGGTTTACTTTATGGAAATTTTTAATGATATTGAAAAAGTTTTTAATGAAAAATTCGGCAAGGCGGATACACAAAAATTCTTTTCGCCTGGTCGCGTAAATCTCATTGGCGAGCATACAGATTATAATTCGGGAAATGTTTTCCCGTGCGCAATTTCACTTGGCACGTATGCGTTAGTTGCTCCGCGCAGTGACACGAAGACGCGCATTTTCTCAATGAATCTTGCTGACAAAGGCGTCATTGAATTTGATATGCACGGCTTGAAGTACAATAGCGCTTACGATTGGGCGAATTACGTTGCGGGGACTATCGCCACGCTTGAACAAGCTGGACATAAAGCGGCAAATGGTTTTGACATTGTAATTTATGGTACATTACCTGCTGGCGCTGGTTTAAGTTCCTCCGCGTCATTGGAAGTTTTAACCGCCGTTATCTTGAATGAAAATTTTAATTTCGGTCTTGATATGGTCGAAATGGTTAAACTTTCACAGAAAGCTGAAAATGAATTTGTCGGAATGAATTGCGGTATAATGGATCAATTCGCCGTCGGCATGGGCAAGAAAGATTGTGCTATATTGCTTGATTGCAATACGTTAAAATATCGTTACAGCCCAATTAAACTTGGTGACGCATCGATTGTCATCACAAATACGAATAAGCCGCATTCCCTCGTAACTTCCGCGTACAATGAACGCCGCAAAGAATGTGAAAATGCGTTGAAGGAATTGCAAACAGTTAAACCCGATTTGAAGGCGCTTTGCGAATTGACTAACGAAGAATTTGACGAAATTTCAAGTTGCATTACAGACCCGATTGAAAAACTTCGTGCACGTCATGCAGTTCGTGAAAATCAACGTACGCTTGCAGCAGTTACGGCGCTTGAAAAAAATGACTTGCAGAAATTTGGTCAACTTATGCACGACTCACACGTTTCACTTTGCGAAGATTACGACGTGACGGGCGTTGAACTTGACACTTTGGCTGAATTGGCGTGGACGGTTGACGGTTGCATTGGTTCACGTATGACGGGCGCAGGTTTTGGCGGTTCAACGGTTAGCATTGTAAAAAATTCTGCGATTGAAAAATTTAAATCGGTGCTTGAAAACGGTTACACGAAAAAAATCGGTTACGCGCCAAGTTTCTACGTTGCTGACGTTTCCGAAGGAACACACAAAGTTTAATTAAGAATTAAGAATTTTTATAAGCTAAAAAGGGGGAGTTTAGATGGCAATTTTAGTTTGCGGCGGCGCTGGCTATATCGGTTCGCACGCCGTTTACCAACTCGTAAAAGCTGGTGAAGATGTCGTCATCGTCGATAATCTTCAAACTGGACACCGTAAGGCGATTAATCCTGCCGCTAAATTTTATGAAGGCGATATTCGCAACGCTGATGTTCTCGACAAAATTTTTACCGAAAATAAAATTGAAGCCGTCATTCACTTTGCGGCAAATTCGCTTGTCGGTGAAAGTGTCGAAAAGCCGCTGAAATATTTCAACAATAACGTTTACGGTATGCAAATTTTATTGGAGTCAATGGTAAGAAACGGCGTTGACAAAATTGTTTTCAGTTCGACGGCGGCAACTTACGGCGAGCCTGAAAAAGTTCCCATTGAAGAAGATGATAGAACTTTACCGACTAATCCTTACGGCGAATCCAAATTGATTATGGAAAAAATGATGAAATGGGTTAGCCGCGCTAATGGTGTACGTTTCGTAAGCTTGAGATATTTTAACGCGGCAGGTGCAGTCGAAGACGGTTCAATCGGTGAAGATCATCACCCCGAAACACATTTAATTCCGCTGATTCTGCAAGTACCGCTTGGCAAGCGCGACCACATTACAATTTTTGGTGATGATTATCCTACGCCAGACGGAACTTGCCTTCGCGATTATATTCACGTCATCGACCTTGCTGACGCGCATATTTTGGCGTTGAACTACCTGCGCGACGGCGGCGAATCAAATATTTTCAACTTGGGCAACGGTCAAGGTTTTTCCGTGAAAGAAATGATTGTCACGGCTGAAAAAGTTACTGGGCAGAAAATTAAAACTGAAATGGGTTCACGTCGTGCTGGCGACCCCGCGCAGTTAATCGCGTCAAGTGACAAGGCTAAAAAGATTTTGAAATGGAATCCGAAATTTGCTGACGTTGAAAAAGTTATCGCGACTGCGTGGACTTGGCATAAAAATCATCCCAACGGCTACGAAGATTAGGAGGCGTTTAATATGTCAATCAACACTGAAATTAATCGTCTGCTGAATTTTGCCATTCAACAAAATTTGATTGAGCCGACCGACGAATTTTATTCAGCTAATAGACTTATTGACTTGCTCCACGTTGCGGAATTTGTTCCTGAAGAAATTTATAAATTTTGGCCTACAGGAAAGGTCATTTAT
>CAMJAZ010000058.1 GCA_946403735.1 uncultured Selenomonadales bacterium | reverse complement strand
AGAAATTTTTAATGAAACTGAAAAAGTACGAAAAAATTATGAAACCTTGCTCGATAAAACCAAATTGGAAATGCAACACGCTATTGAAATTGAATTGTCACAATTACAAGCTGATCCAATTCGTAAAAGAATTTGGTACGAGCAAAAAATTAGTGAGATTAGCAAAGATTTATTAAAATTACAGCAAGCTAAAATTATTGCAATCGAATCAGAATATTTGCGGCTAAAACTTGAACTTGAAAAACTTTTGTCGCGAAATCAAAAAGTACTTGCCGAAAATACAACTAACATTGAAAAAGAAAAAGCCGCTACTATAGCCGCTGTTACTGCGGAAACGCAGAGGCAAATTAAAAGTTTAACTGAAAGACTTCACCAAAAAGATGAGTACATTTTTCTTCTTGAAACAGAAAATGAACGCAGTCAAAATAAAATTTTTAGCAATCGCGAACTGCACGATCTTTTAGTGACGACGCTGGAAAATGCTAAAAAGGAAGTTGACATAATGTCCCCTTGGGTGACGTGGAAAATTTGTAATAAAAAACTTCGCAAAAAAATTCTTAGGCTGTTAGAAAAAGGCGTCGTAATAAAAATTGCTTATGGCATTGAAAATAGCAAAGTGTCGAATAACTCTGCAGGCGACAAAAATAAAACTACCGAAGAGCTTATAGAAGATTTGAAAGATAAGTTTTCAGAGTTCAGCAATTTCCGTACAAACAAAATTAGTTCGCACGGAAAATTATTTATCTGCGATAGCGATTATTATGTTTTAACTAGTATGAATCCGTTGTCCAATGACGGCAGTTTATGGGAAGAGATTGGCGAACAATCACATAACGTGAAAAACTTGGAAGAGTATCGAAAAAAATATTTCGATTTCTAATCTTTACTCATTATCACCTAAAATATATTTTTCTATGCCAACTGCAACGCCGTCATTTAAGGCACTCGGTACAACAAATTTTGCGCACCGTTTCAATTCATCACCCGCCGTATCAATGGCAATACCCGTTCCAACGCGGCTAATCATTTCAATATCGTTGTAGCCATCGCCGAATGCGTAGGAATTTTTCACGTCAACTTCAATGTGTTCAAGTACGCGCAGGACGCCTTCAGCCTTAGTGACAGCGTTTGACGACACTTCCAAACTTTTAAAGCGGAATGGATCTGACCAACCAGTAAAGCCAGGAGTGGACAAAATTTTTTTATAAATTTTATCCAGCGTTTCAACGTCTTTGCGAAAAGTTAAACATTCAATCTTGAAAGTTTCCACGTCGTCAATGTTAAAATCGCGGACGAAGTTGGAATAGTCGACGCGGATTTTTTCAAAAAATTTTTCAACCGCTTTAGCGTCACTCCGAAAATAAATTTGCGGATGACCTTCTAAAATGTATTCAATATTTTCAGACGCGGCGTATTCACAAATTTTTTTCACGGCAGATTTATCAAGGGAACGTTGAAAAATAATTTTCCCGTCGACAATGACGACTGCGCCGTTGAGAATGACAAAGCCGTCAAAGCCGAAGTTTAAAATTTCTTCCTGCAAAAATTTATACGGTCTGCCCGTAGCAATGAAAATGTAATGCCCAGCGTCCTTGAGACGATGAAGCGCGGCTTTAACTCTTTCACTCAAATAAAACATTCCAGAGTTACTAGCTAAAAGTGTGCCGTCAATGTCAAAAAAAATTGCCTTAGTCATTTTTTCGCGTCCCTCTTATAAACAACAAGAATTCTGACGCCCAACATTATCAGCCATAAAATAAAAACGACGATGTAAACTATATCTGACACGTCAAGGTTTGAATAGTCCAGGCGCAATAAAATAAATGCCGCCGCCAATAAAATCGGAACGTCGAAAATATTCATTGCTTTTTTCAAAATTTCCAGCAAATTTTTCACCATCCAAAAAAATTTTTCTGCATTATATATCATTTGTCAAGAAATTAAAAATAAAAATCCTTCACTCAATATAAGTGAAGGAAATTTTTTTTATGGAGGGTGACGGCTATGAAAGATTTTTAAATTTTGCCGCTGTCAAGCAAGTCTTGCGTATCTTCAATTAAATTGTACGTATCATAATCATTTAATTCGCCGTCTTCATTGAGTAACGGCGTATCGAGAACAATTTTAATTGTCTTGGCAATTTGTGCGGCGATGCCAACTGTTTCTCTAGCCGAGCGATTGAACTTTCTGTAGTCTGTACCAAAATCATAAATTATGTTATCAACTTCGCTGACAGCTCTAGACATTCTGTAATCCAATTCGTCAAGCAAATCTTTAATCTGAATTGCGCGATCTTGAATAGCATTCAGCACGGAGCAAATATTTTCGCCTTGTTCTTGAAACGCGTGGGCTTGATCCAAATTAGAGCGGGCATCATTCAACGCTTTTTCAGCCTTTGACGCCATAAAAGCGCCACCAATCGCCAATGCTGGACCTGCTACAATTCCGCCAAGTACAGCCATTCCACCTGCCATACCGAAACCGCCTGCTGAAAGTGCACCGCCGCCGAGCCATGCTAAAGTTGCATTAGTAGCCGCCGCGCCGCTTAATCCAGCAATCGCCGCACCTGTACTTGCAACGCCGATTGTTCCAGCCGCGCTGTAAGCACCGACTGCCGCTAAAGTTCCTGCCGCTAAACTTCCTGCAGTTCCTGACGCCAATTCTTTAGCATTGAAAGACGCGTTTTTTATGTCGATGAAATCTCTACTGTTGGGATTGAAACCGCGCAGTTCCTCCATACCGATGCTGTCACTAAGTTCAACATTTTTCAAGCGCGAAAAACTTTCAACAAAATCATTCAAACTGCCAGTCAAAATTTCAATTTTCGTTTTGCCAAGCAGTTCAATGGTTTGATTTGTATTGTTACGAACTCTGTTAATTGTATTTTCAGTATCTCTAGCAATCTCCTGCGCCTTATTGTTAATTTTCTGCGCTTTATCCATATCTTTTTTGGCGTCGTAACCTTTTTTCAAACCGTAAGCTCCCGCACCAGCTGCCAATGCTCCCAAAATAAACGGTATAGGCATTAAAAAAACTCCCTTCAAAAATTTTTCAAAGTTTTAAAACTGAATCTTCGTCCTGCATAAATTCATCAAATTCATCAAAAGTTTTAAACTGCAACGCACCGCCAAATTCTTCAGCAATTCCATTCAGCGCGGCACTTACGCCGTTAAAATCTTTTCGACGCATTGACGCTTCAAAATCATCTAAACTTCTATCAATGACTTGCTGGCGATTGGATAAAAACTCGGCAGTCTTACGTTCAAATTCTGCGCGTTGACGCCGCATTTCACTAATAGCATTTTCACAGAATTCGTGAATAGCTTCATACCGTTTGCGCGAAAGTTCAGCCTCATCAAAAGCTTGCATAACTGCGCCGTAGAACATATTATTGGCAACGTAGCCGACCATTGTGCCAATCACGCCGCCTATGTATGCGCCAACTGGTCCAGCAATCATCGCGCCCGCAGCTGTACCTAACATACTGGTGACGCCAGAAACAATTACTGCTGAACCTTTTTCGCCAATTTCCCGCGCAAATTCAGTCGCCGTAATTTCGCCGTCAAGCAACTTTTTCATGGAAACGCCAATGTCATAAACCACGCCAGCAACTTGGACGACGGTATTTGCATCTGAAAGATATTTTAAACCTTTTGTAGCAACGTTGCTCAAAACTTCATTTTGAATTTTCTTTTCAGCAATTTTCATTGCATCTTTGCAAGCGTCAGCAATAATTTCAGCGCCTTTTTTCTTACCGAAAGTTACGGCGGAATGCTTGCCCGTGTCGACTACAACATCAGTTACGGCGTCACCAAATTTTTTTCGTCCGTCAATAACGTCACTGAAATTTATAACAATTTGGTTTCCAAGTTCGGCGGAAAAAATTTCCGTACCGCTTTTAATTTGCCGATTGACTTTGCGACTGCCGCGCCCAGAAGTTTTTAAAGCCCGGTACATATTTTTGCCAACGTCATTTGCTAAGCGTTGACTATTTTTTTCAATGTAAGATTTCAGTTGCCCCTTCGCGCAGTTGGCAAGTTCCGCTTTGACCTGGTCGACAGAATCGCCGCTACAAAAACTTTCAATGCCAGTCCGCGATAAAGTTTGAAGAGCGTTAAAAATTTCGTCACGAGTTTTACCACGTGGAAATTGTGAGGCAACGTTATTTAACATTGCGTCGGCGTAGTGATTGGCAATCCACCGCGCAGTTTGATAACCGCCTTGAATCAAATGTTGCTGATAATCTTGCCCATTGATAACGGCGTCAATTCCTGCGTCACCAATATTTTTTATGCGCTCAAGAAATTTTTCTTTTTCAGCATAATTTGGCAAACGTTCAGCGATGTTATCAAAGGCATTGTCGAGTAAAACTTTTGCGCCATCTGAAATTTTTTCATTCAGCTGAAAAAATTCTTCGTCCATAAACTTCACCTTCCCTTCACGGTTACATTTTATTACAAGAATTTTAAATTGTGTTGTCCTGCAGGCACAATTCATCAAAATTTTTCATTCAATAAAAAACTGCGCGTCCGATTAAAGAGCACGCAGACTTTTTAATTTATTTCAATTGTTTATCCTTCCAATTCTTCATCCATTCATCCATATTTTGGCGAATCCTGCTCCATAAAATTTCGGGGTCATTGTAAATCGCCTTGCAGTAGCGAATAAATTTGCCGCCGATAAGTTTGCCTACAACTTCGCTCAACGTACTAACTGCCATTCGCACGACGACGATTAAAATTATTGAGATTTTAAAGCCCAACACGGTTATTGCAATGCCGCCGAAAAGTGGTAGCAGGAAAATCATTGCAAGTTTTATCGCGATAAATGAAAAAATTACGCCGATTGTAGTTTTACCTATTCGAAGTAAAAGTTGCGCGTGTTCGTGTAAAAAATTTCCAGTTTCGCGTAAAGCAATTTGCGGATGACGTACCATTAGCCAAAGAAATTTTCCTGTCCTCTGCGCGTAATATTGGAGGAACTCGCCAAATTTTTGTAGCAATTTGTTTATGTCAGTCGGAATGTTTGTAACCGTCGCCATGACTGCTTGCGGGCTAAATTCTACGATAGCGCCACGCATTGATCCAAGCGCTCCGCCTAAAAATGAAGGTGCTTTACCAACTGTACCTGCTATTGAATCTGGAATTGGCAACGCAGGTATAAACGCCGCAATAACGTACAAAGTTATTGCAAGCACGCGCCCGATTATCATGGCTAGAAAAAATTTTATTACGGCTTTAGGGTTACGTCTGAAAGCTTGAGGGAAACGGCGAACTCTTTTAGGCAACTTGTTTATCAGCGTCATAAAAAGTTTGTCGCCCGCGCTAGGAAATTTTTCTATGCCAACGTCTGGCGGAAATTCTACTTTTAATCTGTTTTCTTCTTCGAGTTGGTGCGAAAGGATTATCATTTTTTGGAAGGCGTTAGAAATTGCAGTTTCGCCAGCTTTTTCCAATTTTTCACGTTCCGAATCAAAAGAATGTGTATGTTCCATCATCGCCACGAATTGTTGAGCTAATAACTTTTGCTTTTCATCGCTGTCAATTTTTTTAGTGGTTTCCATCATCTGCATTAAGCGATTAGCCATTTGACGCTGATGGTTATCGTTATCATCAGCCTTAGTAGCGTGCATCATGCGTTGAAAATTTTGTGCAAGTTTTTCCTGGTTATCGTTCGCATCACTCATTCCGTCACCACCTTTTTAGTGAGTAGTCAGTAGTAAAAATTACTTGTTACTTACTATAAAGGAGATATTTTTAGCTGTCAATTAGCGGCAAAAAATTTTTATGGCACGTGGTACGCATTCAATTTTAATGGGTAAAGCGTCGCCAATTTCGCCGTCAACGTCACTAATCAATTCAGCCGTCGACGTTATCTCAAAAGTTTTTGCCTGTACGTAAAAAATATTTTCGTCATTGTCAACACAATTCCCAGATAAAATTTTCTTCGTCAAAGTAAAAATTTTTCGCGGCGAACATTTTTTTATAGCAATGAAATCAAGTTTGCCGTCGTCAATCTGCGCGGCGTCAACAACTTTTTTCAGCCCAGCAACGGCGGGACTATTCAGCGTCAAAAATAAAAATGCGTCGACGTTAAAAATTTTTCCGTCAGCAGAAATTTTCAGCGGCACGGCTTTAAAATTTGGAATTTCGCCGAAACCGTGAATATAGTACGCAATTTTGCCGAGAGAGTTTTTTTGCCGCGCGTCAACTTCATGGGCAATGGACGTTAAAACGCCAGCGCTTGCAACGTTGATAAAATATTCGCGCCCATTCATCAAGCCTAAGTCAACTTGCCGCGTTCGATTGTCGGCGATAACGTCAAAATAATTTTCGTCGTCAGAAATTTGCAGGTGCGTGGCGAAATCGTTAGACGTACCGCTACCGATAATTCCAACAGGCAAGTCAAAGTTAAACTTCATCAGCCAATTAATAACGGCGTGTAATGTACCGTCGCCGCCAGCTGAAATTATTCCGTCGGGCTGAAAAATTTTCACGCATTCGGCAAATTCCCGCGCAGAATCATTCGGCGTTGTCCTGTACGTCGCCAGCAAAATTTTTCTACGTTGGAAGGCGTCAATAATTCCGTCAAGCTTACTTTTGAATTTCGCGTTGCCAGAGACGGGATTGTAAACAAGTAAAATTTTTTTAAGCGGCAAGACGTTGCCCCTCTTCTAATAAATCGTCGTAAGCGTCAATGGCATTTTGAAAACGCTGTTTTAAATCACTCAACCTATAAAGTCCGTCGCTATTTTGGCTAAGACCTTTTAACTTTAATTTAAAAATCATCGGCGGATTATCAAGCGTCAATTCGCTACGTTCACGAAGTTGATCTGTAGTTTGGTAAATAAGATACAATGACGCATATTCTGCGCCGCCGTTGCCTTTCCACTTACAGATGACGAATTTTGAACCGATAGGCGTTTTCTTTTCAATACTTTTCGGCAAAGAATATTCTTCAACGTCAAGTGCGGCTAAGACACTGGCAATATTTGAATCGTGACCGCAAAGAAAAGTAAATTTGCGTCCGTCAATTGAAAGTTCTTCATTCATAAGAGTTAAAAGCGGGTGTGCTACGTTGACTGCAACTGAAGGTGCAGTGAAAAGTACGTCGCCATAAACGTCTTTAATTTTTGCAATGCGTTCCCATTCTTTAGCCGTGAGTTTATGACCGAAAGCAGCTTTAACAGGGTCATTTTCTTCGTAGTATTGGAGAATCAGCGCGTCACTTGCTGAATTTGCAAACTTAAGCGAACCTTTCATTGCGGGTTCTTTATTTACTTCCAACAAAATTTGAAGGTCATCATTGCGGAAATGATTGAAATCATTGTCTTTAGCCAGTTTAGAATCTTTCAAATCCAAAACTTTTTCGAGAGTTTTATATTCATTGCTCAATTTATCGTTAATGCCTTGCAAACCAATTTTTCCGCCCATAGCACTAATTTCTTGCATAGCTTTTTCACGTAAATTTTCATTAACAAAAGTCAACTGCGGATTAAAAACGGGATCCATTGTGTTTAACTCAAAATGACGTTCAACTTTCACGTTAGCAATGGGGAGCATACCGCTTGAAAAGTATTGAGCCGTAGCTATAGTTCGTTGCATTGAATTTGCGTAAAAACGAACTTCGCCTTCTTTAGGCAAATAATTTTCCGTCATAAGTTCTTCATCCACCAACCATTGACGGAAATATTGTCCCATCATTGTTTCAAGTTGTCCGCCACGCAAAGAAAGTTCACTAGCGGCGGAAGTCCATTTAAACCATTTGTGCGGCGTGATAGTTTCCAATACAGAGCCGTTGCCTGAAAGCGG
>CAMJAZ010000057.1 GCA_946403735.1 uncultured Selenomonadales bacterium | reverse complement strand
AGCGAAAAGATGAATAGGCTGTCCCATTTGCATCATAAGCAAGCTTGGACCACGTGAATCATCAATGCCCGCTTTTTTAGCGGTACGATAAAGATCACAAATAGTTTTAAGGTAAAAACCATTTGGAGTTTGTCCGCGTCTAAGATTATCACGCGGATAAGTGGCAGATGATGTTACGCCGTCTTGCGTTTGCAGCATTGCTTCGGTACAGTTAATAACAGGCGTTGCGCAATCGCCGTACTTCGTTATCGTGACTATACAGTTGGAAATAATGTCAGCCGAAACTAAAGGACGGTTACCGTCGTGAATCAAAACTATGTCATCAGCGTTGTAGTGTTTTTCCAGTTCATAAACACCATTCTGCGCGGATTCGTGACCATTTTTTCCGCCAGCAATAATATATTTTAATTTTGTAATTCCGAATTGTTTAGCGTAAGCTTTCAAAACATTTTCCCAACCTTCAAGACAGACGACAGCGATAGCGTCAATTTCGGGATGATTTTGAAAAGCCGCAAGCGTATAAATTATTACAGGGCAGTCATTGATTGTCAGGAACTGTTTAGGAATTTCCTGACGCATTCTTGAACCACTACCCCCCCCAGTACGAGGGCAATATTACTCATAATTAAATCTCCTTTTAGAAAAATTGATTTTTAAAAATTAAAATTGATGACTTAAACCGATTGACAATCCCATTGTGTTGTAGCCAGGATTATGTTTGCGCATACCGTTTGAAAAGTGGCTGATATTGTAGCCGACACTGAAAGAGTTGTTGTCATCGTACTTCCAAGTAAGACGTGGACCAACGCGCCATAAAAAGCCGTACGCTCGCCCGTCGTAGGGATGCGCTTTATTGTAAAACATCAAGCTACCAGAAAAATCGATTGAGCCGTAAAGTTTGCCGCTTAATTTCTTTTCCCAACGCAACATCATAGCGGGACCAAGTCCGACGCCGTTGCTGTCGTAAGCAATGCCGCGTGGAATGTTATAGCCAGTCGCTCGCGTGAAAGTTACGCCGTAGTAAATCGACATTGCGTGAACTTGCTTTCCCTTTTGAAAAACGTGGACGTTGTAATTGCGCATATCGCGGCGTTCAGTAAAGGCACTGCCAGACAAATATTCAAGTTGCAATTCGTAAAGCTTACCGTCTTTTTTGTCGCCGATACTCATCACGCCAAATTCTTTTTCGCCGTCCGAAATTTTTTCGTCACTAGGAAAATTTTGTATGTCGCCAGAGTTTTCAGCTGAAAAATTTTGTACGCCACTTGCACCAGAATTTTTTTCAGCGTCAGAAAAATTTTGTACTTCATTGGTTGAAGTGTCGTCAGTTGAGATATTTTTTTCAGCATCAGAATTTTTTTGTACGTCGTCAGAAATATTTTCAGCGTCAACAATTTTTTCGTCAGAAATATTTTTTTCCTGCAACTCTTCAGCATTAGCCGCGCCGTTTGAAATAAACATTGCGCTACACAAAATTAACGGCAAAATTTTATTTTTCTTCACGCAAAAACTTCCTTTCTACGCAATATTGCAAGTACGCTGTCTTACGGCTTCGGAAATGATAATCCCAGCCGCCATTGATACGTTTAAACTTTCAGCCTTGCCACTCATCGGTATAAAAATTTTTTTAGCCGCATTAAAAATTTCAGTGCTTACGCCGTTCGATTCACTGCCGAAGACGATAGCGCTTTTTTTTGTGAAGTCGTGACGAAAATATTTTTCCGCAGTATCGTCCAAAACTGCCGCAGTGACTTCAAAATTATTCTCATTCATCAGCGCTAAAAAGTTTTCGCGTGACATCTTCGCCGCTGTCGCTGAAAAAATTGCGCCCATTGACGCCCTTACAACTTTTGAGTTGAAGAGGTCAACTGCGCCGTCCAATAAAATTATTCCGCAACTAAAAGCCTCTGCCGTCCGCAAAATTGTTCCGACGTTGCCAGGATCTTTTACGCCGTCAAGTACAATTAAAAGCGGCATTGATAAAATTTCTTGTAACGTCGACAGCTTTTGACGTGCTACAAGTAAAATTCCCTGCGGCGTTTCAGTATCGCTGATTTTTTCAAAGTCTGCCGACGAAATTTTTTCTAGTCGAGTAATTTTTTCCAGCCGTGAAATTAATTCAGTTTGCCGCGCAGATTTTAAAAAGTTTTCGCTGTACAAGCCAAATTCAATTTCCGCGCAGTCCAACGCCATTTCGCAAAGTCTTAAACCTTCGGCGACAAATAATTTAAATTCGTCACGATATTTTTTCAGCGACAATTTACGAACAAGTTTTAACTTTGTCATAAAAAATAATTCTTAATTCAGTGAGTAGTTAGTAGGAGGTAGGAGGTAGTAAAAATTCTTAATTCTTCATTAGCTAGTAGCGCGTAGCTTGTAGCTTGTAAATTTCCTAATTCTTAATTCCTAATTCTAAATTCTTAATTCGTAAGCTCACCATTCGTCACTGTTGGCTAAAAAAGTTCTGTAATCGGTATATTCAAAGTTAAGCGCCTCTGCAACAGCTTTATTCGTCAGTTTGCCGTCAATCGTGTTGAGACCTTTAGCCAAGCCCGCGTCATCTTCACAAGCAACTTTCCAGCCTTTACCCGCAATTTTCAGCGCGTATGGCAACGTTGCATTCGTCAAAGCCTGCGTCGAAGTACGAGCAACCGCGCCAGGAATATTTGCTACTGAATAATGAATTACGCCGTACTTTTCAAAAGTTGGGTTATCGTGCGTCGTGACGTGGTCTGACGTTTCAACTGCGCCGCCTTGATCAATCGCAACGTCGACGATAACTGAACCTTTCTTCATAGTTTTAACCATATCTTCCGTGACGAGTTTGGGAGCTTTAGCGCCAGGAATTAAAACTGCGCCGACGAGTAAATCAGCTTGTTTAGCCCATTTAGCAATGTTGTAGCTGTTCGACGCAACGGTTACGATTCGTCCGTTGAAAATGTCGTCAAGGTAACGTAACCTGTCAATCGAAATGTCGATAACCGTGACACGTGCGCCCAGTCCAACTGCCATTTTCGCCGCATTCGTACCGACAACTCCGCCGCCTACAATTACGACTTGACCAGATGCAACGCCGCTAACTCCGCCTAAAAGTACGCCGCGTCCACCGTACTGACTTTCTAAAAATTGTGCGCCAAGTTGAATTGACATACGCCCAGCAATTTCGCTCATCGGTGCAAGCAACGGCAAACTTTTTCCGTCACGACCGACAACTGTTTCATAAGCAATACCTGTAACTTTGTGCTTTAAAAGCGCCGCCGTAAGTTCAGGCTCTGGCGCAAGGTGCAAGTACGTGAAAAGGATTTGACCTTCATGGAAAAGATTGTATTCAGATTCGAGCGGCTCTTTAACTTTGATAATCATTTCCGCCTTGTCGAAAAGGGATTTTTTATCCGCGATAATTTCCGCGCCAACTGCAGAATAACTTTCGTCAGTGAAACCGCTACCAATGCCGCCGTCTTTTTCAATTAAAACGGTGTGACCAGCTTTGACAAGCGCTTCAGTACCTGCTGGCGTCAAGCCGACGCGATTTTCATTGTTTTTAATTTCCTTCGCAACGCCGATAATCATTAAAAATTCCTCCTCAAAAAATTTTTAGTTATAAGTAAAAAAGGAGTTATCGTACATACGAAAACCCCCAAAATATATTCATAAATTAAATTCAGTGTTGGTGGAGACGAAGGGGATTGAACCCTCGACCCCCAGATTGCGAACCTGATGCTCTCCCAGCTGAGCTACGTCCCCAACGCCGCGCAGTATATCACGCTAATATTTAAAAGTCAAGAAAATTTTTTGACAGTTACAAGTAAGTTATTTTTTTTCATTATCTTTAAGCAGTGAACGAATTGGCGAAATTCTAGCGCCTTTGAAAGTTAATTCAAGCGCTAAACCTTTCTTATCAATTTGATAGACCCAGACGCCGTTTGCAATAATAGTAGCGTTTGCGTATGAATCACCAGTTACGCCGTCATTAGCCGTCGCCGTAACTTCAGTGCCAAATTTTATATTGCCCGAAGTAAAACTGTCCCAAGCGTCTTTATTTGTGATGATGAAAAGTAAGTCGTACTCTTTCGCGCCAATGTTCAAGCCGATGGTAGCTTCACGCATTTTAACGTAAATTCTTTCGCCAGTTTCATTGTTGACGGCAACGCCGCGCCCGTGATCGTCGCCCCAAAATCCCAATTTGATACTTGAGGCACTGATTGTGCAGTAAGCATAGGCATTTTGTACAGCGCGTTCCGTTTCAGGATATTTTTTCGCCATACGGTCAAGGACAGCTACTGACATTTGATTGAGTTCCGCCCGCAATTCGTCATTAGACTTTGCAAGCGCAACGCTAGACGCCGTGATTAGCACAAATGCCATTACCAGAAGTTTAACTAAAAATTTTTTCATTGGAAACCCTCCCTTTAAAATTAACTCTTCGGCACTAAGTCCGATGCTTTCAAAGTTCCTTCCTTAGCGCGTTGTGAAAGTTCCGCCGTCGCCGTGAAAAGTACGTCGCTTGATGAGTTCAACGCCGTTTCGCAGGAGTCCTGCAACACACCAATTATAAATCCAACGCCTACGACTTGCATTGAAATATCTGATGAGATACCGAAACTTGAACACGCTACTGGAATTAAAAGCAATGAACCGCCAGCTACACCAGATGCGCCGCAAGCTCCAACTGTCGCGATTATGCAAAGTAAAAGTGCAGTCGGCATATCAATATTTATTCCCAGCGTATGAGCCGTTGCTAAACTTAAAACGGCTATCGTTATCGACGCGCCAGCCATATTTATCGTAGCGCCAAGTGGAATTGATACCGAATAAAGATTTTCATCAAGTCCCAATCTTTTGCAAAGCCCCATGTTGACGGGGATATTTGCCGCCGAACTGCGCGTGAAAAATGCGTACAAGCCACTTTCCCTTAACGTCGTGAATACGAGCGGGTACGGATTCATTCTCAACTTTAACCAGACAATTAGCGGATTCATTATCAACGCCACGCTGAAAAATGCGCCAAGCAGTACGGCTAAAA
Source organism: uncultured Selenomonadales bacterium (assembly GCA_946403735.1). Taxonomy (GTDB): domain Bacteria; phylum Bacillota; class Negativicutes; order Selenomonadales; family Selenomonadaceae; genus Quinella. The sequence continues at coordinate 2,789 of CAMJAZ010000057.1, read as the reverse complement.
GTTTTGCGTAACCTATAAGCGCTTCAACGCCGCTTGTACCGATTGCGTCTGCTACAAGTCCCATAATGCCGAATGGTGCAAAACGAATTACCCATTGCACAACTTGCGTTACGGCTTTTGCAACGTCAGCTAAAACTTCGTGAACTGCATCGCCAGCAGGTCTAAGCGCAATTCCTATGATGACTGCCCAAGCTAAAATGCCGATATAGTTTGCATTCGTCAACGCGTTAATCGGATTGTCAACAACTTTCATTATGACGTTTTGCAAAACTTCAATGATTCCTGAAGGCGGCGTGATTGTAGCATCAGCAACTTGCAGGCTTAACGTCGTTGGAAATAAAAATGACGCCGTAACTGCTACCAATGACGCGCAGAAAGTTCCAATTACGTACAAAGTTACAATAGGGCGCATTGTCGAACTTGATTCAGATTTTTGTGACAGCGCATTCATTACCAACACGAAAACTAAAATCGGCGCGACGGCTTTTAATGCGTTGACAAAAAGTTTTCCGAAGACTGCAACGGCAGGAATTACAACTGGCACGAACAGCGCTATTAAAATTCCTATGAGGAGTCCAACGGCGATTAACTTAATTAGCGCCGTTTCCCCATAAATTTTTTTTACCTTAGACAGCAAATTTATCAACCTCCTAAAAAATTTTTTCTAGCGAATTATAACATAATTTCAGCGTAATGATATAATGCACTAAAAATTTTTGGCGGTGAATAAATGAAAATTTTATTGCATATGTGTTGCGGTCCGTGTTCGTGTTATCCTGTGAAAAAATTGCGTGAAGAAGGATTCGAGCCGACGGGATTTTTTTTCAATCCAAATATTCATCCTTATCAAGAATGGCGGCGAAGATTGAAAACTGCGCGGGAATTTGCTGAAAAAGTTGGAATGGAAATTCACGATGTCAATCATTACGGCTTGAGGGATTTTTTGACGAAAACTTTTTCTGTTGTGGAAGGGCTTGACGGTGACGACACGGTAAACTTTTCTGACGGTTTCCACAATCGCTGTAAAATTTGTTACGCGTGGCGGCTTGGTGAAACGGCGAAGTTTGCGGCGGAGAATAATTTTGAAATTTTTACGTCGACACTTTTTTATAGCATTCATCAAAATCATGAGCTAATGAAAAAAATTGCTGAAAGTGTTGCTAAAAATTTCGGTGTAAAATTTTTTTATGAAGACTTCCGCGCAGGTTGGGACGAAGGCATTACGATTAGTCAAGAACTTGAACTTTATCGACAAAATTATTGCGGTTGTGTTTTTAGTGAGGAGGAGCGATTCAGCAACGATTTAAAAAAAATTCGCCGCGCTAAATTTAAGACACAAAAAAAGAGTTAATGGCAATGGCGATTAACTACATTAAAAATCATTAAAATAAATTTTAAACCCTTATTCTCAATATATCGGTACTTCGTCCAATTCCAAAAAGCTTGCCTTCAATGTGTAACTTTCTTCATACTCTAAGTAATGCGCCGAAATTTATTTGCGTGAAATTATTATTCGTGGACATTTTAATAATGGGTACTTGTAGCAGTTTGAATTTAGACTTGCAAATAAACGGAAATTGTGATAAATTATGCGCGTTTTAATCGATAATTTTGTAAATAATTTTTAAGGAGGAATATTTGTGGCAGTAAGTTTGAAAAAGGGTCAGAAAGTTGATTTGACAAAAACTAATCCTGGCTTAAAGGAAGTTGTGGTAGGTCTCGGCTGGGACGTTAAACGTTACGACGGCGGCAGTGACTTTGACTTGGACGCGTCAGTTTTTATGCTCGGCGAAAGTGGCAAAGTTCCTAGCGACGGCGAATTCATTTTCTACGGCAACAAAAAACATTCTTCTGGCTCTGTTGAACATATGGGCGACAATTTGACTGGTGCAGGTGAAGGCGACGACGAACAGATTAAAATTAATCTTGCCGAAATTCCTGCGAACATTTCTAAGATTGACTTTACCGTCACGATTTACGAAGCCGAACAACGCAAACAAAATTTCGGTCAAGTCGAAAATGCTTTTATTCGCGTTGTAAATGCTGCGAATGGCGAAGAATTAATCCGCTACGATTTGACGGAAGATTTTTCCATTGAAACGGCAGTTGTTGTCGGTGAACTTTATCGTCACGGCGGCGAATGGAAATTCAACGCTATCGGTTCTGGCTTTGAAGGCGGACTGGCAGCGCTCGGCAGAAATTACGGCGTCAACGTTGGATAAATTTTTAGTTAATAGTTAGTAGTTAATAATTAGTGATAAGTGATAAGTGGTAAGTTTTAATATGAATTACTTGTCACTTATCACTTTTCACTTTTGAAGGGAGTGTAAAAAATGGCAGTAAGTTTGAAGAAGGGACAGAAAATTAGCCTTGTTAAGTCCAACGGTAAAAAACTCACAAAGTTAATGGTTGGTCTTGGTTGGGACGCAGTCGAACAGCCGCAAGGATTTTTCAGCAGAATTTTCAACGGCAAGGAAGATTTTGACTGCGACGCATCAGTTTTTCTTTGTCAGAAAGGCAGATTCGTTGATAAAGACGATTTAGTTTACTTCGGCAACCTTGAGCATTATTCACACGCCATTAAACATATGGGCGACAATTTGACTGGCGAAGGTTCTGGCGACGATGAACAGATTTTCGTTGACTTAGATAAACTTCCCAACGAATATGACAAAATTATTTTCGTCGTCAATATTTACCGTGCGCAGGAACGCAAACAAAATTTTGGTATGATTCGCAATGCCTTTATTCGCGTCGTCGATAACGAATCGGGCGAAGAAATTTGCCGT